>CAZUPX010000350.1:0-8525 GCA_964622155.1 uncultured Planctomycetaceae bacterium
GCGCCGCCAAAAGTTGGCTAAGCTCATCGGCACGATTCTGCCGACCGATGTAGCGTGCCAGCTCCACGAGCATTTGTCGGCCTGCGTCGCTTGAGCGCCACTTTTCATCGGCCGACAGAAGTGCGAAGACTTCGCCGGCGCCTTCCTTTAACGAACTGAAAACCGCCAGCCGAAACCACGGGTCAGAACAATCCTGATGGGCAATCGCCGCCAACGCCCCGATGCGTTTCTTATCCGTCAGTCCGCCCAGCGTGAACGCCAATTGGTAGCGGACCCGGAAGTCCGGGTCGTCGGCCATTTCGCATAGCATCGCGTGAACGACGATTGTACCAAAGCGCAGTTGCTCCGAGAGCCGCACGGCATGCTCGCGCACTCGCGGATGGTCGTCGCCAAGGCGGGCAAGCACAACTTCGCGTGAGAGTTTACCGAGCCCAGCCAAGGCGAACATTGCGTGCATCCGCCCTTGTGGCAGTTTTGAATTCACCGCCAGATGTCCGAGCGCGGGCGTCACGTCGGCCACTTGGCGTTCGTACAGCAAGCGGGCCGCCGTGTCGCGTGTCCATCCATTGCGGCTCTCTAAGAAGGGTACCAACTTCGCCGTCGCCAGCTCGCCCAACCTGGCAACCGGAATTGACGAGAATTCCTTCGGCGCGACGCGGTAGATTCGCCCGCGGTCGCGACCGCTGGTCAGGTCGAGGTGCTGCTTGATCTCAGGTGGCAGACTCAACGGATGCTCGATCACTTCTCGGTACACGTCGATGATGTACAGGTTGCCGTCGGGACCATTGGCAAATTGCGCCGGGCGGAACCAGTTGTCAGTCGACGACACGAACTCTTTGCCTTTGTCGGCGCGCTCGGCGATGAAACCGACCCCCTCAGGCTTGAGAATCTTGCGGTGCACGATGTTGCTGCCCACGTCGCCGGTGAACGACTGGCCGACGAACTCGGCAGGCCAAGCTTCGCCGCGATAGATGGTTGTCCCCGTGGCTCCGGTGAAGTAGCCTCCCGCTCGGCCGCCCCCTTCGACCGGACCCGGCACGGTGCCGGTCACGCGCAGCCGAGTTCGCACGATCCGCCAAGGCTCGACGGGGCTGGTACGAAACACCTCGGCCTGCGGACCGTCGGCGGCGATGCTGGTGCGCGAGCTGCGTGCCGACGCGCTCGGGTTGCGTGCCAGATAGCGGTCCTCAAACATCACCATTTGAATGTGATCGCTGTTGGAACACACGAATTTGCGGCCCCAATCGTCGAAGGTCATGCCGTGCTGCGCGCCGCCGCTCTCGGCGCGGAACTCGAGCGTGCGGGGGTCGAACGAAAAATCGCGCCCACTCACCGACACGGCCTTGAAGTCGGGCGCATCAGGCCGCGTGATCAGGCCGCCATTCGAGCTGGCCGAGCCATGAATGCGGTTGTCGAGCCCCCACTGGAAGCTGTTGAGCAAACCTTGCACGTTGTTGCGAGCGAAGCCCGTGTAGGCCAGCTTTCGCACGTCGGCCTTGCCATCGGCATCGGTGTCTTTGAGATAGTAAATGTCCGGCGCCGCTCCGACGAACACGCCACCAGCCCAGCACGTGATGGCTGTGGGCCACGAAAGGTCGTCGGCGAACATGATCGCCTTGTCGAACTTGCCGTCGCCGTCAACGTCCTCCAGCAGCCGCACGCGGCCCAATCGCTCTTTGTCCTGCTCCGAATAGTCGCGCATCTCGGCGACATAGAGCCGGCCGTTCTCGTCAAAACACGTCGCGACGGGACTTGCCACCAACGGCTCGGCGGCGGCTTGCTCGATACGAAAACCGTCCAGCACGCTGAATGTCGACAGCGCGTCGGCCGGCTCGTGCGGCGGCACGCGCGGAAGCTCGGCCTTGAGATCCGCGGGCGGCGCGTGCTCAAGCACCCGATCGATGAACTGGTACGCTTCGTGCCGAACGGCCGGCGGAAACTCGTGGCCGGCATCGGGGTAGCGAACTTGCAGCCGATCCGCCGCATCCAGCAGAGAGTAGATGGGGATGGTCGCGGCAATCGCCTTGCGCACGCCTTCAACTTCAAAGTTGCTGTCGTGCAGCGGTGAGTTAGAGAAGAACGCCCGTGGCGCTAGCGCCGCGATCATCTCGGGAAGGTCGAACGGCACCTTGTCGGCATCGAGCTTGTACACATCGCGAATGGCGGGCACGTACCGATCGCTGGTCCAGCCGGCCAGCTTGCCGCCGTAGTAATCGTGCATCGGCGTCCAGCCGCAACTGGAAACGATCACCTTGATCCGCTCATCGAACACCGCAACAAAAATTGAGTTGTGACCGCCGAGTGAATGGCCGATGGCTCCGATCCGCTGCGAGTCGACCTCGGGCCGGCTTTGCAACAGATCGACGGCGCGCATGTGGTTGAAGATGCCCTTCATCGAGCCCGAGGTGTAGGTGTCGGCATTGAAGTCGTACTTGTAGTCGCCAAAGCTCGGATAGTCGGGCACCAGCACCACGTAGCCGCGCTTGGCCAACTCCAGGCCATAGTGTAGGTTCTCGCTGTCGGCCAGTCCGGCCGGCTGACCCTTGCCCGTGAGCGTGGTTTGATGCAGGGCTAGGATGCCGGGCACGCGTTTGCCCTCCAGTCCGTCGGGGATGAACAAGTAGCACGGCACGCGATCGTTCTGGTCGGCGGCAAATGACAGTGCCAGCCGCGTGAAGCCAGGGCCTGTGAGCTGATCGGTGACTTTGACGTCGAGCTGCCCGAGCTTGGATCGATCGGGCAGCTTGCCCATCGCCTGCTGGATGCCCTGCAAGATGTGCGCTCGCCGCTTCGCCCAATCGGCGGGAGACTTGACGGCGTGCTCGCCCTGGGCGTCGCGCCACACATTCAATACTCGGTGGTCGTACGGTGGCGGAACATCGTCGGCGCCGGCGCGGACCGTGGCGGCTGCGAGTAACAGGAGTGCCAAAAAACCTGGCCACGCGGCTGCGCTAACAGCCCGTTGAATTATTCGACGGGCTGTGCGATCGCATGGACGCGATGACAAAATAGCGACGTAAGTCGTTATTTTGCGAGCCGTGCGGAGCTTAGCTCCGCACTTGGCGAGGTTGAATAATGCCACCCGTCGAGAGCCTCGGGGTCGAACGACGACGGCATTTTTCAACGGACTGCTAATCGCCATGCGAAGATTCAGGCCGTCCGAGTTCGCACGGTGCATATCGGTGGTCTACTATCAGAGCAAGCCGTCACGCCAAAAGACTCGGCACGACGTTGCCGGCTGGCACCAGGCGATGCGGGCGATCCAACTGGTCGTGAAGCTCAAAGTCGTGCGGCACGCCGAGCACGTGGTAAATCGTGGAGATAATGTCGCCTGGCAACAGCGGGTCGCGAGCAGGGAAGGCGCCGATCTTGTCGCTTGCGCCGTAGACGAATCCCCCTTTGAAACCGCCGCCGATGAGCATCAGGCTGTAGCAATAGTTCCAGTGATCGCGACCGCCGTCGCTGGCGTTGATCTTGGGTGTGCGGCCAAAGTCGCCCAGCACGGCCACCAGCGTGCGATCGAGCAAACCGCGCTCGGCCAGATCGGCCACCAGGCTCGAGCAGGCGGCATCGAACTGCGGCAGCAAGGTGTTTTTGAGCTTCTTGAAGTTCCCGCCGTGCGTGTCCCACGTGGCGTTGGCGTCAGGCGCCCAGGAAATGGTCACCATTCGCGTGCCGGCTTCGATCAAACGGCGAGCCAAGAGCACGCTTTGACCGTAAATGTTCCGTCCATAGCCTTCACGAACGGCAGGCAGCTCGTCGCTGATCCGCAGCGCCGTTTGCGTCCGCTCGGATGTCAACAGGCCGAGCGCGCGGCGGCGAAACCCGTCCATGCCATCATAGGCCGATCGACCGGGACCGCGCTCAAAATGCTCATCGATCGCGCGGAACAAGCTGGCTCGCTCCGAAAGCCGTTCTAGCGATACGTCGGCCAGCAGTGTCAACTCCGGCACGGCAAAGTCGGCCGCGTTCGGATCTTTGAGCACGAACAGCGGATCGTAGGCTCGGCCGAGCAGGCCGCCGAAAAACCCCGACTGCGGAGGGCCGCCTGCGCCCTCCTTGGTAATGTAAGGCAGGCAGACGTGCGGCACGATGGCTTGCTGGGGCGGCCGTAGTTTGCCCAGCACCGATCCCATGGCGGGATACTCGCCGGGGGCGCCGCCGACGGCCCGCGTGTTGTCGCCTCGATCGTGCCCGGTCAGGCTGGCATACACGGCGGCCGCGTGGGCATTGTTGATGCTGTGGTGCATCGAGCGGACGATGGTCGCGTGGTGGGCCTGCGCTGCCAGCTTTGGCAGGTGCTCTCCATATTGAATGCCGGGTACGCTGGTGGCAATCGGTTTGAACTCGCCGCGAATACCGTCGGGGGCCTGCGGCTTCATGTCCCACATGTCGAGATGGCTGGGCCCGCCGTTCAAGAAGATCAGCACGCAAGCGTCGGCGCGTGGCGTGAGGCCAGCCGCTTCGCTCGTCGCTTGGGCCGCCAGCAACTTGGGCAGCGAAAGCCCCATTAGTCCCAGCCCGCCGACTTGCAGCATGTGGCGGCGAGTGACCACCTCGGAGCAACCGGCGCGGACCATGCGTTTTGGACGGCCGACGTTCATGCAGGGGTCGCGGCGGGGTGTTCGGGGCGGGGCGCCTGAAGAATCCCAGCTTAGCACAACATCGACTAAAAATCGAGGTTCCAGGTGCCACCCTAAAGTCGGGTGTCGTCACCGCGCTTCGCGGGCATGGCACGCAAAACCATCGTGCGAGACTCACCTCCGTGTCGCCGCGAGATTCTTTTCCGCCGCGGCTGTTTGCGCCTTCATCATGACGCTTTCGATCGTCACCGGCGCGCCGCCCTGACGCTTGCTCTCGTCGGCGGCTTCCATGAAGGCGTAAATCTCGAGCGTTTCTGCGGCACTGACCGGCGGCTGGCGCGTCTTGAAGAATTTCACGATCTCGACGGCCAGCGGTTTGTAACCGTCGTAGCCGCCACTGGGGGCAATGCCCTTGTCGCCGTACACGGTCGCGCCATAGCCGTGGGCCCCGTCGCGAAGTCCGCGATAAGTTCCAATGCGTCCGTCGCTCCAGCGCCCCACGACAAACTCGGTGCCGTCGGTCTGCACGCGCGACACGGCAACGCAGCCGGGGCCCATGATCGTAAACAGCGTCTCGACGCCGTGAATGCCATACCAGAACAAGTCGGGGTGATGCGGCTCGAGTGTACACGGGCCGCGGGCTTCGCAGCCCAACACTTTTCCGACCCGCT
This sequence comes from uncultured Planctomycetaceae bacterium, assembly GCA_964622155.1. Taxonomy (GTDB): domain Bacteria; phylum Planctomycetota; class Planctomycetia; order Pirellulales; family PALSA-1355; genus CAZUPX01. The sequence goes on from CAZUPX010000350.1 coordinate 5,255, forward strand.
TGTCATCGCGCATGCCGATGATGCCCTTGCTGAACCGCAGCGACGAGCTGGAGAAGCAGGGGACGCCAAGCTTCTGGGCCACTTCGAAAATGGCGACCGCGTCGGCCAGCGACCCGGCCAGCGGCTTGTCGATGAACATCGGCTTGCCGGCTCGCAGCACCGGCAGCGCCTGCGCCAGATGGGGCCGGCCATCGACGCTCTCCAGCAGCACGACGTCGACTTTCGGCAGCAGCGCGTCGATCGAGTCGACGATCTCTATGCCCATGTCAGCCAGTTGCTTGGTATAGCCGGCCACGCGATCTGCACTGGCGGGCAGGTCGGGGCTGCCACCGGGAAACGCGGCCACCACCTTCACGCCCCCCAACTCTCCGGTCGCCTCGGGGCCATTGAGCAATCCCGCGAAAGCCGGCACGTGCGAGGTGTCGAGGCCGATCATCCCCGCCCGAAGGGTCTTGGTGGCCGCGGCGGCGGCGGTCTTCGGTTCGTCGCTCATGGCTCGATCCGGTAGACATGCGAAGAGACAGGTGGCAAGCGATAAAGTAAGCAACCCGATGCGCATCGTCGAGGCCCTCGATTGGTCGGCAGCGTTAATTGTGGGGCGCGATGAGAATGGTCTCATCGACCCAGTTGAAGGTGTGTCCAGTTTGTGTCGGCCGGCGACCAAGGTCAAGCAACCGCTCCTTGTGAAGTCGTATCGGGGTCGCTCAACCTGGCACCAATTGACCACGACCTTTCAATCACCCACTCAAAGGTCTAAAATCCCCAATGTCGGGCCGATGGAAGTCGACGGCCGACACACAACGACGGGAGGTTTTCCGAGATGGCCAAAGACTACGTTCACCCCGAGGTGCTGGTAACCACCAATTGGGTCGAGGAGCACCGCCAGGACCCGGCGATTCGCATCGTCGAGTCGGACGAGGACGTGCTTTTGTACCAGCAAGGACACGTCGAGGGTGCGATCAAGATCGATTGGCAAACCGATCTTCAGGATCAGCTAATCCGCGACTATATCAACAAGGATCGCTTCGCCCAGTTGTGCAGCGCCAAGGGCATCGCCAACGACACGACGGTCGTGTTCTACGGCGACAAGAACAACTGGTGGGGCTGCTATGCCTTCTGGGTGTTCAAGCTCTATGGCCATGCCGAGTGCCTTATCATGAACGGCGGCCGAAAGCGTTGGGAACTCGACGACCGGTCCTATACGCGCGCGCCGGAGCCAACGTATTCGCGCACTCACTACATCGCCAAGGATCCGGACCCAGCGCTGAGGGCGTTTCGCGATGAAGTGCTCAAGCACCAGCGAGCGCACAAGCCGTTGGTCGACGTGCGCTCGCCGGGCGAGTACACGGGCGAGCTGCTGCACATGCCTGACTACCCACAGGAGGGGGCGCTGCGCGGCGGACACATCCCGGGCGCCTGCAACATTCCCTGGTCGCGCGCTGTCAACGACGACGGCACGTTCAGAAGTGCCAAGGAATTGGAGAAGCTGTATGTGGGCGAAGCGGGCCTCAAGCGGCGGACGCCGGTAATCGCATACTGTCGTATTGGCGAGCGATCGAGTCACACCTGGTTCGTATTGCACTATCTTCTCGGCTTCCCGAAAGTGAAGAACTATGATGGCTCATGGACCGAATGGGGCAACACGGTGGGCGTACCCATCGAAAAAGGGGCCGGCACAGCAACGCTTCGGCCCGAAGCCGCCAGGAGCAGTTCGTGACCACGTCGCTTGAAGAGCGAACCGCGGCGATCGAGGCGGAATTCGCGGAGTTGGAGCCGCGAGAGCGGCTGGAGCTTTTGCTCGAATTCGCGGAGAAATTGCCGCCGCTGCCCCAACGCTACTACGCTGAGCGAGATGCTGGGGCGGGCCGTGTCCCAGAGTGCCAAACCCCTGTTTTTTTGTGGATCACGCTCGACGCGGGCCGGGTCCATATCGACGCCGACGTGGCTCCCGAGGCACCGACGGTGAAAGGGTTTGTGAGTGTGCTGGTGGACATTTTCACGGGCGCCACGCCCGAGGACGTGCTGGCATTTCAGCCGAATTTTGTCGAACGATTCGCGCTGCGCGAGGCGCTGGGGATGGTGCGAATGCGCGGGTTGGCAGCCATCGCGCACGCCATTCGGCAAAAGGTGGCCCGTGCCGCGGCCTGATCAGGTGCGCATTTTCTTGCGCCGGACCGTGAAATTTTCCGGGAATAAATTCCATCGGGGTCGGCGAATGGAAAGTATCAAATCCACAACCATGACCCTGCCACACATCTGTGGGGGTCGACGGCGTTCGCCACAGCGCGTTTGGTTTTTTTTGTAATTAATTAGGCTTGCATCTCGAATTGCACATCACGCGTAGTTAGCATAGCTGGACGGATGGAGAGGTGTCTGCCGGGGGATTTCGATCTGGCGGCAGACGCAGGGACACTGGCGGAATCATATCTCTTCTGCTTCCTAATTCACCCTTCGGTCGACGTGTCGCACAGCGCGCACGTAGACGAGGAGTTGAGCCATGCTCGCGTACCCAAGAGTCGACCTCTCGTTGGATCGTTTGCGTCGCGGCGGCTGGGCAATGGGCGATTTGTGCGTCCAGCGAGCCGATGGCCGAGTGTGGATCGTCACGGGACAACGCCGCAAACATTGGATCATCGCGCAAGCCCCCAGCCAGGCGGCCGCCTGGTGGCTGGCCTGGGAACAAGCCAACAAATTGGCACGATCCAAGAAACGTCGCAACGTTTAGATGAACGTTTGATCGTTTTTGATAAGCTGCTCGTTGAGGGGACAGCCTGTTAAGGCCCCGGCCCACGTGCCACGCGGCATGAACCATCGCCGCTACGTCCGTCGGGCGAATAACTCCAGGAGGGAATTTATTCCACGCCGGTTAATCGGGCTCACTGGGTACGCACCTTTGTTTCCCTACCGAGCTCTCCCAATCTTTTGATGTCTCGTCGCAATGGGACGAGCATCAGCCGGCGATGAATGGCCCCTACCGTGACTTTCCCACGGTAGGGGCTTTTTTTTCGCGCCGTCAGACCCACGCCCCGCCACGCGCACTGGCAATCACCGCTTCGATCATGCGCATATTCGCCACCGCGTCGTCGATTGGCGTCGGCACCGGCCGCTCGCCCAACACGGCTTCGGAAAACAAATCCCCTTGGATCGCGTACTGATCGCACACTGGCAATGCGATCTCCTCGACGTCGTTGCCGCGCTGGTGCCGCATCGTGCACGGACGATCGGGCGGGGCGTTGAACGGAATATCGATTTCGACGCGCCCTTCGGTGCC
>CAZUPX010000351.1:0-1584 GCA_964622155.1 uncultured Planctomycetaceae bacterium
ATGCCGCCGGCTTCGGACATCTTGGCGCTGATGCCGGTGCCGGCCCCGCCGCCGATGATTGGGCGGCCCGAAGCCACCTTGGCACGCAGCCGAGCGAGGATTTCCTGGCGCGTAAAGAGGCTCATGTTTCCTCCCTCTCCCCGCGTGGGAGAGGGCCAGGGGGAGAGCCGTGAGAGACGTCGCCCCCTCACCCGGCTCGCTGCACTCGCCACCCTCTCCCGCGAGGGGAGAGGGTGAGAGCATTAATACTTCACCAATTCTTTTTTCGCGCTGTCGGCGTGCACGACTTGTAGGATCTCGGTCGCCTTCTCGGTCATCATTCGCAGTTCACTGCCAACGGCGATAAACTGCATGCCTTCCTCGGCGCGGCGCAGGGCCGTGTTGGGATCCATGACGTGCATGCCGGTCGGCGTGCCCGTTTTCTTGCCGATGCGGATCACTTCCTGAATCATGGCCTCAAACGCCTGGTCGGTCGCTTCGGTTCCGTCGGGCTTGCGCATCTGAGCACGCAGATCGACCGGGCCGACGAAAATCGCGTCGACCCCCGGTAAACTATAGATGGCCTCGGCATTGGCCACGCCGGTGGGGCTCTCGGTTTGCAGGACGACCAGTATCTCGTCGTTGGCGCGCTGGTAGTATTCGGTGCTGGTGGCGTCGAAATTAAGCGAGTGCATACCCCCGCCCAGGCTGCGGTTGCCGGTGGGTGGATACTTGGCCGCGGCAATGGCGATTTTGGCCTGTTCGACTGTGTCGACCATCGGCACGACGATGCCCCAAGCGCCCGCGTCGAGCGTGCGCTTGATGTAATCGTGATTTCCCTTGGGCACGCGGGCCAACGGGACGCCGCCGGCGTCGGAGATGGCGGCAAAGATCATCGCCGCCTGCGACCAGTCGATCGGCCCGTGCTCCAGGTCGAGAGTCAACCAGGCAAAGTCCAGCCGCGCCAATATGCGCGTGGCAAACAGGTCGCCCAGCGACAGCCAGGTGCCAAACGTTGGTTTTCCTTCGCGAAGCGCTCGCTTGACCGGATTGGTTCTCATCGGCGATTGTCCGGGGTTCAAAGGTGACGGATTCTAGAGAGCAGTCTTTCAGACCGTCGTGTTGGCCGCAAGTCCCACCCACCGGCAAGGCGTTTTGATATTGGTTGTCCAGGTCGTCGGGCGATGCACAAGCTAAGCCGCCAGCGTGGTGAAGATCGTCATGGTAGCAGGCACACGGCGTCGGCCATCGAGTCAAGGGCAAATACATTGCCACATAGCAGAACACTGAGACGAACAGTTGGGCCAATCAAACCGTCGTCGTCCTCGTCGTTTCTTGATGCCCTCCTCCGTGACCTCTGTGTCCTCAGTGGCAAATTCTTCGCCTTCATTCTCTTCGTACGTCCCTTCGTGCCTTCGTGTTAAATTTCCCCGTCTCCTCCCTCGAAAAAAACTACTTGAAACCAGGCCAGTGTTTTTAGTAGGGTGCACGAAGCCGATTGGACTGGGTCCGTTTCGGGAGTGTGGTGGGGCGGTACTGGTAGTTCGTTGGCCACCCGTCGCCCGGTGCTACGCGAAGTAGCGCCGCACTTGCCGAAAAGCCCTT
>CAZUPX010000352.1:0-3428 GCA_964622155.1 uncultured Planctomycetaceae bacterium
GCCTTGGGGTTGCCAAAATACAATCGCAGCGGGCCTTGCACATCGGCCTTGTTCGCAAAGACGACCTGCCGCGCCGGGGCCGAGAATGTCGCTCCGCGCACGTCCAGCGGCGGATTGCGGAAGTCGGTGACCACGAGCTTCAGCCGCCCTGCCGCACGCTCGCCAAAATTGGCAATCATCGCCCGTCGCCGCTCGCCGGCAGAGCGATTCCACTGCCCGTTGGTAACCCGCACAAACGGTTGATCCGAGCCCTCCGTGCCACCGGCCTCTAGTTGAAAGTCGCGGGCGAACTCGGCGTCGGCCACTTCCACGCTCAGCGTCTCGCACGGCACGTGCACGGCGGCCAGATCCATGATCCAGGCCGAGGCCGGTCCGGATGGTCCGCGAGTCGGCTCGCGAGGCTCGAGTTTGACCGGCGCGGTCACCATCTCGCCGGGCACCGTCACAGTATGCAGTACCTCGACGCGCTCGATCAAGACCGGCGATTTATCGACTTCAGGATCCTGATACACGCTCAGACGCAAATAGCGAAAGCGGCTGGGTGGATAGACGATCGCGCGGCGATCATATTTTTCGTTGTTGGATTGAAATTGCAATAGATTCGTTTCCAGAACGCGCTGCCACTGGTCGTTGTTGGCGCTGCCCTCCAGCACCGCACGGCGGCGATAGTTGTTGCCCGGCAGCGTGACAGCGATTTCGTTGTGCTCGGACGTGTCGCGCCCCAAGTCAACTGTCATCTGGCTGGCGCCGTCGGGCGCGGTCGCGCGATTGAACTCACTGGAGGCCAGCGGCTGCTTGCTGCCGGTTGGCCTCCGCACGCGCAGCGCGTACGGCACTTCCTTTTCCCCCGCGTCGATGAGTCGCAGGTCGCCCAGGTACAGGCCCATGTCTGTCATCTCGTAGCGCGCCGCATCGAACACGGCAGCGGGCACGATGAAGTCGTAATACTCCGCGGACGATTCCTCTTTCGGCAGCTCGATCTGGAGGAAGTATTGCCAGCGGCTGTCCGTGCCGGTGACGTCGGCCGCGCTGGGCGCCGCGGGCGATTCTCCCTCCGCGACCGTCGGCTGCGGCTGCGGCTCAATGACCGGCAGAGTTTCCTGAGCGGCCGCCGTAAGCACCGACGCGATCAGCGCTGCGGTGACGAAGACTGGGAATTTGCCACTGAGAGCACAGAGGACACTGAGACGGACAAAGGAAAAAGTAGTTTTCATGGGAACACACCGGATGCGCGTGGTTGTCTATGTGGCGATCGTCGTGATTTTTTGTTCCTGCATATCTTCTCTGTGGTCTCGGTGCCCTCTGTGGCAAATTCAATTTTCCCGGACTTCCGTCACAATTCCTCGCTTGGCTGCACGCGCTGATACACCCAGGCGGCGGCGCCCAACAGCACGGCCAAAACGAAGAAGGCAACGATGCGATAAATCTCGTCCAGGCCCGCCATGTCCCGGAAGAACACCTTGATCACGGTCACGCCGAACAGCCCCAGCGCCGTCCAGCGCAGCAATCCTTGTCGAGCGTGAAAACCAAGCAACAAGATCACGGTTGCATAAATGGCCCACCAGGCCGACAGAGTCATCTGGCCCAGCCGATGCCAATCGACCGATTGTTCGCCCAGATAAACCCTGGTGTTGAAGTAGTTGTTGAGATCGATGGTCACGATCCACCACACCAACAGCACGCAGCCCACGACGGTTATCGCCACCAGGGCTCGTTCCGGCCGGCTGATCTGTGGCAGGAATCGCCGCGTGGTCACCAGCGCCGCGATCAGGCAGGCGGTGGCCGCCAGGGCCGAGAGCGCGTATCGGTTCAAGATCGGCAACAGCGTGGCGTAGTCGAAGTAGAATCCTTCGTAGAACAGCATTCGCGCGACCGCGGCCCCTGCACTTGCTGCGGCCAGGAAGCGGAGCGACGGAAGTTTCACGCGCAGTCCGAACCACCACAACACGCCGGCCTCGCAGGCCCAACCCACCGCCACCCAGGGAGCGCCGGCTTCAAGGGGAATCGCCAGCGCCACAAAGCCCCCGGCGATCGCGATCGCGGTGACCACCAGGCGCGTGTCGCCGCGCAGCGCCAACAGCAGCCGACCTGCGGCGGCGTACACCAGGGCCATCGAGATGGCCAGCGTGCCCAGCCACGCCCGATGGTCGTCGACCAGCAACACATAACCGGCGGCGGACCACAGCACAACGTTGAACGGCATGAGCAGTTGGTCTTCCCAACTCGCCACCGGCCGTAGCGCCGCCTTGGCTATCGACTGCACGAGATACAGCAAATAGATCACGCCCAGAAAGGCCAGCGCCCAGGGCAGTTTTTCCGGATGGTAGTTTTGTGCGAACCAGACCCAAAACAGGCCGTGCGTACCCGCCAGCGATAGCGTGCCGATCACTGGCCAGGCGCGCATCAACATCAGTCCCACCACGCCGGCGTTGAGCATGCTCAAATACAAAAACAGCGAAACGTATTGATCGCGATCGGAGTGCATGAGCAGAGGCGTCAGCAACCCTCCGACGACGGCCATGATGGCGATCGCCGGCGCGTCATGCCGCAGCGCCAAGAGCGCCGACTCGACGACCAGCAGTAGCAGGAACACGCCGGCGGCACGCTGGTCGATGAGATGATAAAAACCAAACGCGCTGTACGTGGACAGGTACAAGAGCACGATGCCGGCGGCCGATAGCATTTGAGCGACAACGCGGCGCCCGCGGCGCTCGAGACGACCTCCGGCCACGACCAGCGCTAATCCGCCCGCCACTCCCAGGGCGATCTGCCCGACCGGACCGATCCACCGATTGGCAAACGCGTAGCGCATGAAGAACCCGGTGGCGAAGATTAGCACGACCACGGCCGTCCAACCGAGCGCCTTGCGGCCAATCAGGAATTCCCAGCCGATCAAATTACTTTCGGCCGACATCGCGGGCGATTCCACGACCGTCGCATCGGCGGCGACTTCGACGGTCCCTAGCGGCCTTGCGATCGGCGCCGGAGCCGGCGCGAGAGGAGCCGTTGGTCGCACCTCGGCCCCCGGCGCAGCGGCCAGCGAACGCAGTGCGGTTTCGAGTCGATTGATGCGGCCGGCCAGCTCGTCGATTCGCCGGGCACGCACGAAGGCCACCAGCGCCAGAATCGGACTGGCCACCAGAACGGCGACGACCAACAGTCCGATCACCGCCAAAAACAATTCTTCCATGGCCGCAGCCCCCGGCCGCCTGAATCAGCGCGAGACAACCAACGTCCCAAAACTCCGGGCAAGCATGGTTATATCGTCGCGGATGCGTTTGCACCACCTGGGCACTTGCCACCTGGGCACTTGCCACATCCCCCGCGACCACGTGGAGCCAGGTGCCTGGCGAGCGAATTACCGCATCGGCGGCGCGGGCAAGATTAGTGGAGAGCCGGCGGCGCCGACGGATCCGCCAGATAGCGCG
>CAZUPX010000353.1:0-2329 GCA_964622155.1 uncultured Planctomycetaceae bacterium
GCCGAACTCGTCGCCATCGTGGAAAGTACGAAAAGTGACATCGTGATGCCTGTGAAATAGAAACTGGTGCGCGAGCGGCATCCTGCGACGCGAACAGACACGTTTTCAACCCGATGCACTTTCACGCATCTGCGACAGATGACGGGCGATGGCCTGCTTGAGAAAAATGGAGATCACCCACAGCAGCGGCCGGGTGAGAACAGACCTGGCGTGCAACTCAAACGACCGGACGACGTTGGTTCCGCCATTGCCGCGTTCAAAATCCCACGTTTCCAAAAAGCCAGTTGCCAAACGAGACAAGGGACGCGAGAACTCCATCATGTGCAGTCTCAGCCTGCGATTTGCTTGCCACTCAACGATTTCTTCAACATGACTCGATCCGTCGGTGTTCGTGACTCTGATCCTTGACCCGACGATTTCGGGTGTCTTGACCTCAAACACAGCACTCTCAATCCCGGGCAACATGGCAAACCCTTTGAAGTCGGGCCAATTTGCCAGATTGAGGATCTGTTCGGCAATCTCATCACCGGAGATGCCGAGCGTTTCAACACAGGAAAACGTGATCGGCTTCATCATGAAAGGCACACTCGAGCCAAGTGTCGGCGTATTCTATTGCACGCCGGCGCGAGCGGCTAGAACCGGCCTGGCGTCGCGCCGCCGGACGCGAAGGACCGTCGAATTACTCCACGCTTTCCAATGTAGACCAAGCCCCTGCGAATGACAGGTCATCATGGATATCGCGATGGCGCCCGTAGCGCAGCCGACATTCTTGACTCTCATGCCCTTTAACGATGACGGCCGGTTGAACTATCCTGTCGTGGAAGGAATTCGGGCCGCGCGAGGATCGAATCGTCACCGCTAAAACCGATCGGCCCCAAAGCGCCAAACGTCGTGCGAAGTCGGGCGTTCCGAAATTACGCCAGAACACCAGGAGGGTCTCAGCGACATGACGGGCTACATCTATTTGGCGGTTGCCATCGTTGCCGAGGTCGTGGCCACCAGCTCTCTGAAGAGGACCGATCAATTCACACGAATACTGCCCACTGCAATCGTGGCGATCGGCTATTTGACTTCGTTTTACTGCCTGACGGTCGTGCTCAATTTCATGTCCGTGGGCGTGGCGTATGCGATCTGGTCCGGGCTGGGGATCGTCTTTGTCACGGTGGTGGGCACCGTGCTCTACCGCGAGATCCCAGACCTGCCCGCGATGGCCGGCATGGCACTTATCATCGCCGGAGTGGTCATCATGAATGTGTTTTCGAAGTCGGTGCTTCATTAGCCACGGCCTCGAAGCACAAGATGTCAAGGTGAAGCTGCCGCATTTACTTCGAACTGTGCGGTATCGGTCGTCGGTTTTCCCAGAGGTTTGCCGTTGGGCAAATCGGTGTAGGGGATCCATACCACGACGACTTCCCATTTTCCGGATGCAAGCTCGACGGGCACCTGCACCAGCGGGCGCCAGGGAATGTTGCGCCGCAACGGCGTCCCACTGAGTCGAGCCGAAGTGTGGTGGACTTGCAGCACGATCTTGCCGTCTTGGCGGGTGAGCGAGCGTGCTTCCACGCGGTCGGGACCGTCGAGCATCGGGCCCGCGGCAAGCAGGTAGAGCGGTTTGGCGTGAGAGACTTTCGTGCCTGCCCGGCTGATCTGATTGGCTAGTTTGATGAGGGGTTGCTGGGGCTTCTCAGCGACCAGCGCGATGGCCGGCAGCGCCGCCAGCGCCTCCCGCTCGTCGACTTTCGCCGGTCGATGAACGATCGCATCTTCGAGGGGCAATTTGTCCTCGTCCTCCATCGCTACGAAGCTTAGCAGCAAAAGACAGGTAATCATGGTGCCTCATTTCCGCAGAGCAGACACGTCCGTGATGCATCCGAACAGGCAACTGCCGATAGAGCTCACACATCCCGACCATCGCTTGATGGCTGGAGCAATATTGGCAGTTGCCATACGCCAGGTTCTTGTCTGCGGTCGAGGTTGAGCTAACTCCGGGCTCGCCGCAATCGTGTGCACACGAGAGCGCAAAGTGCGAATGCAAATAGCGCGATGCTCGACGGCTCGGGTACCAGTTGATTGTAGTACGCCTGGCCAAATTCAGGCGGAATCACGTCGTTCTGAACGGTTGAGCTGCCGGCGCCGCCGGTGGGGTTCGACCATTGCCACTGGAAGCCCTCGTGGAACTCGTGCAGCGAACCGTCGGCGTTCACGCTGACCAGCCAGGTCAAGAACGTGACGTCGCTGCCCGCCGCGCCGCCGGGATAATCTTCGAAGTGGAGCGTATCCTTGGTGCCGTCGACCGGATTCATGTCGAGCAGATTGTCGTCCAGGTTGT
>CAZUPX010000354.1:0-4817 GCA_964622155.1 uncultured Planctomycetaceae bacterium
CGGCTTCGATTGCTGTTTCTTGGATCGCCGTTCAGGAGCCCGAGCGACAGGAGCTGTCCTGGCCGCCTCTGTGACTTGTGGCGAACCTGCGTCTTGGGCTTCCAGGGCTGCCGCGACCGGCGGTGTTGCCGACAGCGCCGCCGCTTTGGCCAACAGCTCTTGCGGCGGCGCGGGCAGCACCGGCTGCGCGACTGCCGGCGGCGGCTTCACGCCCCAGCGCTGCGTGCCAATGCGAATGCCACCCTTGCGAGCGGCTTGTGCCTCGTGTTCGGTGGAGGAAGTCTCACTCACCGGGAACGGCTCGGGCGTGCTGGCCGGATCGCCGGCAGCACTGTCGGATGGATTGCTCATCAAACTGTGGGCTGTGGTGCAAGTGCCGTGGACGTGAAACCGGCAAACGCAAACGCGGCCGGCCGTTAGCAGCGTATTTTAGCAATCGGGTGCTCGGGTATACAATGACGGCCGAGCGAATCACCGCGTTAAGCTATATCGCACAATATGTGCCATGCAAAGGGAATTTCGTAGGCTCGCGAGTAGTTGAGATCGTAAACATGCAGCAGTTCAATCCGCGCGACTATGGCCCGGCAGTGGCGAAGGTACTCGAAGGCGTCAAGACCAACGAGCTGGGACCAGGCAGCGCGGATGCGAGCCTGCGACCCGTTCTGGCCGCGCTGACACCCGAGTCGATCGTCGTGCCCCACAAGCCCTGCGACCGTGACATGGCGGCCGCCTGCCTGGCCGGATTATGGCTGCGGCACGATTTTCTCGACGAGTCGCACCGCATCAGCCAAGACATCGACAGCACGACAGGCAGCTTCTGGCACGGGATCATGCACCGTCGCGAGGGTGATTTTGACAACGCGAAATACTGGTTCCGGCGCGTTGGCGAGCATGAAGTCTTCGCCCCATTGTGTATATCGGCTCGTAAGCTGGCCGAAGAGGCCGGCGGCGAGGCGGATGTTTTGCAAGCTGCGAAGCGATGGGACCCGATGCGGTTTGTCGACCTGTGTCGCACCGCCGTTGCCACAGCGTCACCGCTTGCGACCTTGTGCCAGAAGATCCAGAGGGCCGAATGGGAATTCCTGTTCGACCATTGTTTTCATCAGGCAATCGGCAAATAGCCGCCCGGGTGCCACTGGCGTGTCGCCAGTGCTGACGAAGTGGACAGACCAAAATCACTGGCGACACGCCAGTGCCACCCACTCTGGTCCCTCTCGACGCCACACCCGCGTTGACGCGTGAGTGGCGACAGGCTAGTACGGAGGCAGTTGAGCGCGTCCGGCGCTTGAGAACGGCCAATGACGTTTCAATTTCTATGCCCGCAGGGGCATCTGTTGCAGGGCGAAGAGGCACACATGGGCATGGAGTGCCAGTGCCCGCAGTGCGGCACGGCGTTCATCATTCCCACGGTGGTGCACGGCGCCGAGGCGACCGTGGAGGAGATGATCGCGCCGTTCGAGCCCCCCGCGCCCGCGTTCGAGCGACCGGCTGACGCGGTGCCAGATGCTCCGCCCATCGCGGCGTCCGAATCGCTGGAGGATGGGGCCTCGAATTTGGAGTTTTCCCAACTGGCCGAGGAAGAGTTGAAACAGGCCGCCGTGGCCGAAACGATGCTCCACATCCCGTGTCCCAACGGACATGAGTTGGAGACGCCGCCGGAAATGGTTGGGCAGCGGGCGAGATGCCCGCACTGCGGCGTCGAGTTTCGCCTGCGCCGCGACAAGAGCGTCGAATACATGCGCCAGCAGGAAATCATCGATCGGCGGCGGGCTCGAATGTGGTTTCAACTGTCGATCATAGCGGCCAGCTTCGTAGTGGTTGTGCTGTTGGCCATGCTCATCATGATGGTCTTTTCGAAGTGAGCAAGGCGGAGACCCCGATCGTGACCTCCGCCCGCCGTCCCAGCGCCGAAAGTGTCGCCGATGGTTCGGTCACCGGCGGCACGCCCACAGTCGTAACGGCACCGGCCAAAAGCCGGTTGACCATGGGGCGCGTGTGCGTGGTGCTGGCGGCTGTGATGTGGAGCTCCAGCGGCCTATTTGCCAAGGCGCCTTTGTTCGACGATTGGCCTGCCGAGACACGCGGGCCGCTTTTAGCCTTCTGGCGCGCCCTGTTTGCGGGGCTGCTGTTGCTGCCCGCTGTGCGCGCTCCGCGGTACAGCATCAAGCTGGTTCCGCTGTGTCTGTTCTTTGTCCTGATGAACATCACCTATCTGACCGGTATGACGCTCACCACCGCGGCCAACGCCATCTGGCTGCAAAGCACCGCGCCGTGGTGGGTGTTTTTGGCCGGAGTCGTGTTCTTGCGCGAGCCGTTCTCGCCGGCCGAACGTGTGCCACTGGTGGTCGGCGGCATCGGGCTGGCCATCATTCTGTGGTTCGAGGTGCAAAGCCAGGATCGCACTGGCGTGCTGTTCGGACTTGTTTCCGGCATGAGCTATGCCGGCGTCGTCATGTCGCTGCGAGCGCTGCGAAATCTTGAAACGGTGTGGATCGTCGCGGTTGCCCATTTGGTGACCGCCGCCGCCATCTTTCCGTATGTCGTGTACCTCGATCGCTGGCCCAGCGGCGTGCAATTCGTTGTGTTGGCCGCGTTTGGAATCTTTCAAATGGGATTGCCTTACGTGCTGTTCGCCCGCGGGCTGCGCACAATCACCTCCCAGGAAGCCACCGGCATCGGTCTACTCGAGCCGCTGTTGCTTCCCATTTGGGTTGCACTGGTGTGGCATGAGTTTCCGGCGCCGTCGACGCTTGTCGGCGGGGGATTGATCTTGGTGGGGCTGACCTTGCGATATGCGATCCCGCTGTTGCAGCGAGGGCCCTTCCTCTCCCCTCGCGGGAGAGGGTCGGGGTGAGGGGGCGCAGCGAAGATGTACCCTGTCTCTGGCTGAGTGCGCACGTTGCTCACGGCCGCATGATCCGGTTCCCGCTGATCCGCTTGATCAAATGCCGCATCTCGAGCACGCTGATCGTGGACAGCACCTGCGGCGTGGGCAGTTTACTGGTCGCTAGGACGTGGTCGATCGTCGTCGGCTCGTTCGAAATTGCAGCCAGGACCTGCTGCTCGAAGTCGTTCAGCAACAATTCTGCGGGATGGTGCAGCGCTTCGCCGCTGGCGGAAGTGGTGGGGGCCACCAACGGGCCCAGCTCTTCGAGCACGTCGTCGGCGGTCTCCACCAGCTTCGCTCCGTCGCGGATTAGCCGATGACAGCCGCGTGACATTCGGCTGTCGATGCGGCCGGGCACGGCGTAAACCTCGCGACCCTGCTCCATGGCGTGCCGCGCGGTAATCAGCGCGCCCGATTGCACGCCGGCTTCGATCACCAACACGCCGAGCGCCATGCCGCTGATGATGCGATTGCGCTGCGGAAATGCGCCAGCCAGCGGGGGACTGTCTGGTGGCACTTCGCTGATCACGGCCCCGTGCGCGGCGACTTGCTCGGCCAGCTCTGCGTGCTCCGGTGGATAGATGTTCGCCAGTCCACTTCCCAAGACAGCCAACGTGCGTCCGCCCGCGGTCAAGGCTCCGCGATGGGCCGCCGCGTCGATGCCGCGAGCCAGGCCGCTGATGATCGTCACGCCGCCACGGGCCAGACTGCCCGACAGCCGTTCGGCTTGGGCGAGGCCATAGTGCGTCGCGTGCCGCGCGCCGACAATGGCGATGGCCACCGCGTCTTGCGGCAGGATATCTCCCCGCACGTACAGTACGCCGGGCGGGTCGTGAATTTCGCGCAGCACACGCGGATAGGCCGGGTCGCGGTCGGTCAGGATCGAGATGCCGGCGGCCGCGCAGCGGTCCAGTTCGGCCTGCACGTCGATGTCGTCTTTGGCCACCGCGATCCGCCGCGTCAGTTCGGCCCCGACTCCCTTGACGCGTCGCAAGTTGGCTGGCGCCGCCGCCAGCACCGCCGCCGGCGTGCCAAACTCTTCCAATAGCACCTTTCGCAACCGCGGACCGACGCCCGCGATGAGTGACAGCCGCACGGCGTCAGCCAGGTCGCAATCGGCTGGCGACTCTCTCGGTGCATTGGCAGTTGTTCTTGCGGACTCGTCCATTTACGCATCGCACTAGGTCAAAGCTGCCCGCACGTCATTCTCCTTCACGTCACCAACCAGCTCCACGTGCCCCATCGTTGTTGGCAACACGAACCGCAGCCGGCCGTGTTCGACCTTTTTGTCACGCGCCATGGCGGCCAGAAGCTTGTCGTGATCGAGCGCCGGCAGATCGACCGGCAGTCCCAGGGCAGCCAGCAGCTTTCGCTGCCGCTCGGTAAACGCGGCATCGACGCGGCCGAGCCGCTCGGCCAGACGCGAGGCACACAACATGCCGATCGACACAGCCTCGCCGTGCAGGAAATGGCCGTATCCGGTTACGCTCTCCAACGCGTGGCAGAAAGTGTGGCCATAGTTCAATACGCTCCGCAGCCCGGTCTCCTCGCGTTCGTCGCCTGCGACGACGTCGGCCTTCAACTGGCAACTGCGCGTGATAACGTGTTCCAACACGGCGCCATCGCGACTTTGCAGTCCGGCGACGTGCCGCTCCAGGTAGGCGAAAAAATCAGCGTCAAGGATCACGCCATATTTGACCAATTCGGCCAGACCCGAGCGATACTCTCGCTCGGGGAGCGTTGCCAGCACGGCTGTGTCGATTAATACACCCGCAGGCTGCCAGAACGCGCCGACCATGTTCTTGGCGCCGGGCAGATTGACGCCGACTTTGCCGCCGACCGAGCTGTCGACTTGGGCCAACAGAGTGGTTGGCACCTGCACGAACGCCAATCCACGGGCGAAGGTGGCGGCGACAAACCCGGCCAGGTC
>CAZUPX010000355.1:0-9436 GCA_964622155.1 uncultured Planctomycetaceae bacterium
GACGGTGGCGTCGGTCGCGCGGAAGGCATCGTCGAGCTGTTCCACCAACCGTCGGCGGTCCTGAAGCCGGTCGAGCGTAATCCCCTCGAGCAGCTCCGTGTCCTTCAGCCGTGGCTCGCCGCATACCACTTGCGGTTTCCAGATTTCGTCGGGCGGGTTATGGACGTACGCCGTGCAGACGGTCGAAAACGGATCGTAGCGGCGACCCAGAAAGCCGCCGTGTGGCCCGGCCTTCTTCCGCACCTCGCCCCAGCCGAGAGGGCAGGGGAGGTAGGCGTAGGCCGGCAGGTCGCGCGGCTTGTCCCGCTCCAGATACGCGCACACCGAACCCATGCTGGGCGGATCGGTGTCGCGAAACTCCTCGTCGGGCAGGTTCACGTCGTACCCGGTGTACATCGGCAGGTTCTTGTGGCAGCCGCCGTTGTGGTACACGCTGCGCACGATCGCCGAGTGGTGCATTGTGCGGGCGGTCTGCGGCAACAGCTCGCAGATCTGGATGCCCGAGGCACTCGTGGGCATCGGCTTGAATTCGCCGCTCACGCCGCCCGGCGCGTGGGGCTTCATGTCGAACATGTCCTGGGTCGGCGCGCCCCCTTGCAGATACAAGAGCACGACGCTTTTGGCCCGTGCGGGACGCAGATACTCGCTCCGTGAGTTCTCCAGTGCCAAGAGCGACTGGGTATTGAACAGCCCGCCCAACAGCGAAAGGGCCCCGACCTTCAGCGTTTCCCGCCGCGTCGGCCCCGAGCAAGCCCGCCGTGCGCTACCCAGGATCGTGATCTCGCTCATACGCAAGATGCTAGATCATTGGCGTGCGGCTGGCAAGCTTTTGGTTGACTCTCTTGTTCACGGAAGTACGATGACCCTTGAGCCTGGCAAACGCGGAGGTGGAGCGTTATGGCGACAAGAATCGAATCGACCCGCTGTCCCGTTTGTTGGCTGGCCGCGATCGCACTTTGTATGGCGCTGGCATCCCCGGCCCAGATTTACGGAGCAGACGCAAAGCCGAACGGCGACTCAGTAGCGCGGGTTGTCGACTTATCCCTCTTGGTCGCGCCCGAGATGCCCGGCACCTGGCCGGCAGTGGGATTTCCGCCGTACCACATCAATCACTATCTGCGGATCGGACCGCTGAGCGCCTACAACAGCGACATCCTGGCGATCGACGGCAACACGGGCACGCAGCTCGACGTGCCGCCACATTCCATCCCCCGGCCCGAAACAAATCTTCCCAATGCCGGACCGTTCGGGCGGATGTTTACCGACAAGGTACCGGCCTGGCAATTTGGCGGCGAAGCGTGTGTGGTCGATTGCCGCGAGCTGCGCGACTCGACGAAGCCCGGCCGCAGCGAGCTGGTGACCAAGGAGCGGATCATTGCTTGGGAGAAGGAGCACCGGCCGCTGGGGCCCGGCGACGTGGTGCTGTTGCGCAGCGATTACACCGACACCTATTACAAACCGTTGCCGGCGGGCCGTCGATTTCTGGCCGATCCGGTGCAAGGCATTGCGCCGGCCTGGCCCGATCCCGATCCCGACTGCATGGAATATCTCGCGAGCCGCAAAGTGATGGCGCTGGCGACTGACAGCCCGAGCATGGGTCCGATCCCCGACTTGGCCGAGCCATCGCACCTCGCCGGTTTGAAGTACGGAATGATCTGGACCGAGAGTGCCACCGGCCTGGCAAAACTTCCCGTGACCGGGGCGTTCTATTGCCTGCTCTCGCCCAAGCACGCCGACTGTCCGTACGCCGAAGGTCGGGCCCTGGCGATCGTCGGCGATCCGCTCGCGCGGCGGCTGATCAATTCGGCCCGCAAGAAACAGGTGGCCGACCTGTCAGTGGTCCTGTCGACCGACTTGCCGGTCACGTGGCCGGGTGCGGGCGTGGGGAATCACCGGCAGTCGTACTTGAGCGTGCCGCTGTTCTTCGCGCCGAACATCGGCCTGTATCACACGACCCACATGCTCGACGCCCACGCCGGCACGCACCTGGTGCCCCCGGCGTACGCCTTGCCGGCGAAGGGTTTCGACAACAAGCAATACGCACCGGTGGTTCAAACGTGGCTGGCCGAGTACGAGAGCAAGTACGGCCCGCGCGGCACCAGCGACGTCACGACCGACAAGGTGCCGCTCGACCAGACTTGCGGTCCCTGCCGGGTCATCGACGTGCGGCATCGCACAGGCACCACCAGCGCCAGCGACTGGCCACGCTCGCCCGAGATCACCGTGGGTGACATCGAACAATTTGAGAAAAGCGCAGTCCCACTCAAACCCGGCGACATCGTCGTGTTCTCAAGCGGCTACACCGACGCGTACTTCAAGCCAGGCGAGCGTGCCGCGTCGCTGCTGGCCGACCCGTTGAACGGCAAACGCGAAGGATGGCCCGCGCCGGGGCCCGAGGCAATCGACTATCTGGCGGGCAAAGGCATCCGTTGCGTGGCGACCGATGGTCCGACGCTGGGCGGATCGGAGCCGAAGCGGGCACTGTGGACCTATTGGCTGCTGGGCTCCAAGGGCATGGTGGGTGTCGAGTTCCTCACCGGACTAGGCAAGCTGCCGAAAGACGCCTATTTCATCTTCGCCCCCGTCAAGATCCGTGACTGCCACGGCGGTCCGGGCCGCGCGATTGCGCTGTATTAACTCGACCAAGAACACCAGAGCATATCGCAGCATGGAAAGCCCCTTGCGGTTGTTGGTCGAACCGGAAACCCGCGCATGCGATCGCGCAACTCTTTCGTCATCTCTCAAGCATAATCAACGGAGTGAAACGTCGGCCTGCGTCCAGGCTTTCTCCAACCGCTTGTGTACGTCCACGGCGTCTGCCTCCCGATTCTGGGCGCGCAAACTTCGTTCCAAGCCTTGCAGCGACCAGCCGTTGTCCGGGTAGAGCTTGAGGTCCTCGCGATAGGCGGCCTCGGCCTCCACATTCCGTCCGCCGGCCAACAACGCGCCACCTAGTGCCTGTCGCTCCGAAAAGTACCACGCCGGCGGCTCGTCATACACCAGCTCATCTTGCAGGCGAACCGCTTTCTTGAGTCGCTCAACCGCCGCGTCGACCTTATGGTCGCGGACGTCGAGGGTCGCGCCGACCTCGTGCGAGGCGATCTTCAGCAACTGCGCCGCCGAGTGCCGCAACACCTTCTTGTCCTCGGGCGTCGCTGCCAACACCGCGTCCAATCGTTGCTGAAATTGGCCAGCCAGATGCTTCTGTCCCGTGGCCGAATAAGCCAACGCCCGTGCATAGCACCACATGCCGGTGGCATACGTGAATTCTTCGGCAGGCGGCTTCTCGCGGAAGATGTCTTCCCAACGGCTGAAACGCGCCAGGGCAAATAACCGCGTCGGCAAAAAGGCCTCGAGCATCGGCATCTCCCTGACCATCTCCTCGGGCAGCTTGTCGACGACCTGCCCCGCCGTTTCGATCGCGTCTTCGCCGCGGCCCTGCATGCACAGCACGTACCACAAGAAGTGGATGTTGTGCGGGTAGTACATCATTGGGTAGACGCCCTCGGGCTTTAACTTTTCGATATAGAGGCGATCGACCTCAATGCCCCGCCGGTTCGCGTCGGCCGCTTCGTCGTATCGGCCAAGCCGCAAGAAAATATGAGCCGGCATGTGTACCATGTGGCCGGCGCCAGGCATCAAGCCGCCCAGCCGCATCGCACAGTCGAGCGCTCGCTCGGGCTTGGGTGAGGCCTCGACCGCATGGATGTAAAAGTGATTAGCACCCGGATGATTGGGAGCTTTCTTCAACACGGCCTCGAGCGTTGAGACGATCTCCTCGGTCCCGTCCTGCGGTTCTCCGTCGTGTGTCCACAGCTCCCAGGGACGCAGGTCCATGGCCGATTCGGCAAACAACACCGCGGCATCCAGGTCGTTGGGATAGCGGGCCGAGAGCTGCCGCATGGCATCGGCGTACGCCTTGTCGAGCTGCTTGCGATCCGACTCGGGCGACTCGCTGTAGCGTTTCGAAAGGGCGTCGATGTAGGCCACTTCCTGCGGCGTGGCACCCGCCGCCAACGCGCGGGCTTGCTGCAGGGCCTCGTACGCGGCCTTGGAGCGTTCCTTCTCGGCTTCGACGTTGTAATTGGGACCCAGTGCCAGCGCTATCCCCCAGTACGCCATCGCGCAATTGGGATCGACCTTGGCCGCCGCGCGAAACGCTCGGATCGCCTCGTCGTGATTGAACGCAAACATTAACCGCAAACCTTGGTTGAAATACTGCTGCGCAAGCGGGTTGGCCGTCGTGATGCGATGCTCGAGGGTCCCCAGTCCTTCCATGATGGGAACCATAGTGTCGGCATCGGCCTTGGGTGGCGCGTCGTCGGCCGCGGCAACCGCGGCCGACCAGCCGATTAACGCAATACAAGCGAAGCGTCGGTGGCAAGTCATGTTGACCTCCGCGATCGAATGGTCCAATCCAGTGAATTGAATAAACGACAGGATTCCAGACGAGCGATTCCGCCCGATTGTCGGCGGCCAGTGGCAGCTTGCCTTGAAACCAGGCC
Organism: uncultured Planctomycetaceae bacterium; assembly: GCA_964622155.1. Taxonomy (GTDB): domain Bacteria; phylum Planctomycetota; class Planctomycetia; order Pirellulales; family PALSA-1355; genus CAZUPX01. The sequence continues at coordinate 4,506 of CAZUPX010000355.1, forward strand.
CAAGTCAAGCACTTGGTCTTACGCGCGCGGCGCTGCGGGGTACAATCAGTCGCTCACTTGGGTGTGCGGCAGGGCAGGGGGCGCCAGGCTCGGAGATTCTTATGTTGGGGATCGATGGCTTCCTGGACACTCGCGCCAGCTTTATGCTCGACTTCGTGGCATTGGCAATGGTCGGGCTGCTGCCCGTGCTCGGCTGGAGCATTTACCAGGTCAAGTACCGTCGACGGTACTTGTTGCACAAGCGGGTGCAGCTTGCGCTGGGCGTCGTGCTGCTGGTCACGGTTGGGCTGTTCGAGGCCGACATGCGCATCAATGGCTGGCGCCAGCGCGCGGCAGCCTCGCCCTACATCGCCGCCGAAGGGTCGATCGGCCTGGTCGACGTGGTCCTGGGCGTGCATCTGTGCTTTTCCATCAGCACCGGGCTTCTGTGGATCCTCGTGATCGCGCGGGCACTGCGCAGTTTTCCGAACCCGCCGGTGCCTGGCGCGCACAGCGCTTGGCACATTCGCTACGCCCGCCTGGCCGCCTGTGACCTCGTTTGCACGGCGGTCACCGGATGGATTTTCTATTGGTTGGCGTTCGTGGCGTGAGGGCAGGCCGGAGACCGAAGGCCGTAGGAGAAACGTCTCTCTGTCCGATCTCCAGCCTGCCGCCTCCCGCATGCCTTGCTACGGCGTAGCCTCGACCGGCTCCACGCTTGAGCCCTGGTGGACGGTAACGCGATTGATCGCGTTCAGGAACGCCATGCCGCTGGCCTCGAGGCTATCGGTCGACACGCCACGGCCGCGGTGGATGCGACCGTGATGTTCCAGTTCGACGTTCACCTCGGCCTGGGCGTCCTTCCCAACCGTGACCGCCTGAACGCGAAAGTCCTTGCATGCCGTCGTCACGCCCGTGATGCGTTCGATGGCCAGAAAAATGGCGTCGATTGGACCATCGCCGGCCGAGACGGTCTGCGTTACGTCGCGGTCTCCGTGTCGCAGCGTGAGCGTGACTGATGGGATTTCGCCCGAGCCGCCGACGACGTGATACGACACCAGCGACCAGGTATTCGACAGGTCGTGAATCTGCTGATCGATCAACGCCGCAATGTCGCCGTCGTAGACTTCCTTTTTCTTGTCGGCGAGGATCTTGAAGGATTCAAAGACTTTTTGCAGTTGCTCGGTCGAGAGATGATAGCCCAGCGCCTTGGCCCGATCCGCTAGCGCCGCGCGGCCGCTGTGCTTGCCGAGCACCAGGTCGCTCTTGGCAAAACCCACGTCCTCGGGCCGCATGATTTCATAGGTCGTGCGCTCCTTGAGCATGCCGTCCTGGTGAATGCCCGCCTCGTGCGCGAAGGCATTGCGGCCCACGATGGCTTTGTTGCGCGGCACTTGCAGGCCCGTGATGTTGGCCACCAGGCGGCTCGTGGGCACGAGGCGTTGGCTGTTGATCCGCGTGTCGGCATGGTAAACGTCTGCGCGCGTGCGCAGCGCCATCACAACCTCTTCGAGCGTACAATTGCCGGCCCGCTCGCCGATGCCGTTGATCGTACACTCGATCTGTCCCGCGCCGTTCTCGACGCCGGCCAGGCTATTCGCCACGGCCAGGCCCAGGTCGTCGTGGCAGTGCATGCTGACCACGGCGCGGTCGATGTTAGGCACGCGCTCGCAAAGCGTGCGGATGACCTTGCCCATGTGGGCCGGCGTGGCATAGCCCACCGTGTCGGGAATGTTGACCGTGGTGGCCCCAGCGTTGATCGCGGCCTCGATCACCTCGCACAGAAAGTCGAGCTCGGTTCGCGATGCATCTTCGGGCGAGAACTCGATGTCGCTCGTATAGCCGGCGGCGCGGCGCACGCCGTGAATCGCTCGCTCGATGATCTCCTGCTTGTCCATCTTGAGCTTGAACTCGCGATGGATGGCGCTAGTGGCCAGGAACACGTGGATTCGCGGAGCTTCGGAGTATTGCAGAGCTTCCCAAGCGCGATCGATGTCTTCGTCATTGCACCGCGCAAGGCCGCAGATCACCGAACCGCGGATGTTCTTGGCGATCTCGCGCACGGCCTCGAAGTCACCGGGTGACGCGATGGGGAAACCCGCCTCGATGACGTCGACGCCCAGGTCAACCAGAGCCTGGGCCACTTCCATCTTTTCCGTCAGGTTCATGCTCGCGCCCGGCGACTGCTCGCCGTCGCGCAGCGTCGTGTCGAAGATGCGTATGGTTTGTTTGGACATGGTTGGAATCCTTGACTGCTAGAGAACGATCGATGTCAACGCGTTTGCACCGCCGGATGCCGACCCCAGGTCGGCCCGGGCAACACCAACCGCGCCCTCGTCGAGCGGACGAGAATCCGCAAGTCCGCTCGTCGAACGTTGCTCTTGCGCACCATTTCCACCGCTCCCGCCTCGTTCATCAACCAACAAAAAACCCCCAGGCTTTTTGGCCTCGGGGTTCGTGTAGCTCTTAAGTTGTGTGACCTGAGTACGAACCCCTACGGCCGGCGCTCGGTAAGCGCCAAAAGCAATAACCGCAGCAGGTTCTTGGAGGTCATCATGGTCGTGTCATAGGATTCGCAGTGCCAGCACGCCGGTGCCGTCACCGTCTGGCACAAAACTTTACCCCAGCGTGGAGGCCGGGTCAAGCTGGAAGGTTCGCTGAAAAGAGGGGGATACTGGCGGTTTTTGGCCCCCTCCGTCCCGACTGCTGGCTGGCCGATCAGTACCCGTGAATCCACGAAGCCTTGAGCCCGGGGGGGCTTTTGCGTACCATCTGGCCCGCGAAAATGGTGGAAAGGGCCGCGTTGCGCGCCCGGTGCGGCGCCAGCGAGGTGATTGTGCGATCTGGGGCGGTTTGTCCCTCACCCGGCTCGTACGAGGGGCGAGGGTGACGAAGAGCTTGATTGCGATATCAAAATGATCGACTACGAAGTTCAGCGCTGTACGAGACATTGCACGGTAGCCGGCCGCGAGCTTGCGCCGGGCGAGACGTTCTATTCGACGCTCACCGACACCGCCGGGCAGGTCACGCGGCAGGATTACTCGGTCGATGCCTGGCAGGGACCGCCCGAGGGCGTGTTGGGTTGGTGGAAATCGCGAATGCCCGAGCGCGACGCGCGAAAACTGCACTGGGCCCCGAACGACGTACTGCTGGAGCTGCTTGAGTCGCTCGAATTGCAGCCCGACAAACACGACATGCGATACGTGCTGGCGCTTCTGCTGGTGCGACGGCGTGTTGTGCGACTGGAAGAAACCGAGCGTGATGAATCTTTGCGAGAAGTATGTGTCTTGTATTGTCCTCGGCGCGAGGCGACGTATCGAGTTATCAGCGCTGTGCCGAGTCCTGAGCGGACGAAGGAAATCCAGGCCGAGTTAGCCCGGCTACTGTTTGCCGATTCGGCCTGAACGGGCAAGGATGCCATGGCCCACAACGAGTGCTCGCTGAATCCGAGCGGACGGCGGATCGCAATGCGCAAGCACGGCTCAACTGGCCGTTGCTACGTTCGTCGCTGGTTGAGCGTCCTGATGTTCCTGTCGTGGTTTTCGGCCAGCGGTGCCAGTTGCCCGCGCGTCCTACAGCAGTTCACGCAGCCGATCCCCCGTGCGCTGCCCCCTTCGGCCTCGCTGGTGCAGGTGGTCGACGTGGTGAACGACAACAGCGTCCGCGTGCAATCATTGTCGACTACTCGCGCCACCGTCAGCACGCCCGGCTTCCCATCGCTGACGGCCGACATCGCCTTCCAGCGTCCGCGGTCGCTGCGGTTGCGGGCCAAGAAGTTTGGTCCGGAAGTCGATCTGGGAAGCAACGAAGAGCTGTTCTGGTTCTGGATGCGGCACGCTCAACCGCCGGCGATGTTTTTCTGTCGCCACGACCAGTTTGCCGCAAGCGTCGCCCGCACGGTGATTCCCATCGAGCCCGAATGGCTGATCGAGGCGTTTGGCGTGGTCACATTCGACAAGTCGCAGCCGATCGACGGGCCGTTTCCCGTTGGCAATGGGCGGCTGCAAATCAAAACGCGATCCCACCTTGCCGGGCCGGACGCGTCGCGGATCGTGGTGGTCGACGATTCGCGCGGGGTCGTGCTGGAAGACCACATTTACGACGCACAGGGCACTCGGCTCGCCTCGTCGATCATGAGCAAGCACGTCCGTGATCCGGCCAGCGGCGTGACGCTGCCGCGGCATGTAGAATTGCAATTTCCGCCGACGAAGTTTGAGCTGACCGTCGAAATGCCCGATCTGCAGATCAATCAGCTCTCGGGCGATCCGCGCGAATTGTTCACGAAGCCCGTCTACAGCGGCTTCAACGAAGTGAACCTGGCCCAGCCCGGCGGCATCCTGACGCCCAACGCCTACGGCCCGGCGGGAGCTCCGCCGAATGTGCGGTATTAATGGTCTGTAGCCGGCCTCTGCGAGGTCGGAGGGGTCAAATCCTGTCGCCCCGATTTGTCGCACACGATGAGCCCTTCAGCGAGTGGGGCAAAGGACTCTCTCATGCCGCAGAGGTTCAAGGCCCCGATCTGGTTGTCCTGGCCCCAGTTCTCAGCTCGAGAGCGACTTGGTCATCGCCTCGACGTCGGCTTTGGCGAGCTTCGGCCGCTCGGCTGGCCGCGGCTTACTGGCCGTCCTGCTTGTGACCCAGGATCGCGCTTTCGTCGAACAGGGCGCGGTTGACGACCTGGCGGTTTTGAGAGGTGTAGACGACGTGGATCTTGCCGTCGCGAGTTTGAATCGCGACGGGATACGCGGCCGTGTCGCCCGGCTTGTTGACGATGTTGCGGCGATGCGGATACGACTTGTCGTTGTCGGTCGAAATGGCGATCGCCAGCGGCATGCGGTCGCCGACGTTGGTGTCGTTGTAGACCAGCAGCAGGTGGCCATTAGCGAGCTTGATGAAATCGACCGCGGAATTCGGATTGGGGAACTGCGAGTTCTCGCCTTTCGACCAGGTGC
>CAZUPX010000356.1:0-3345 GCA_964622155.1 uncultured Planctomycetaceae bacterium
TTGTGATCAGCCAACGGCTTGAACTGGAAATTGCCTGTGGGCCTTTCGACATCTATCGCACGCTGCGCGTGGTGAACCCCAGCCCGTTCATGTTCTATCTGCGAACGCCCAGCGTAACGCTCGTGGGCAGCTCGCCCGAGATCATGGTCCGCGTGGTCGAAGGTCGGGTGACGGTGCGGCCGCTGGCCGGCACGCGCCGTCGGGGAGCGACGGAGGAGGAAGACCGCCGGCTGGCCGAGGAGCTGTTGGCCGATCCCAAGGAGCGCGCCGAGCACATCATGCTGGTCGATCTGGGCCGCAACGACGTCGGTCGGGTCGCCCGTTATCGGTCCATCGAGCTGACCGACGTGATGACCATCGAACGCTACAGCCACGTGATGCACATCACGTCGAACGTGACCGGCCAGTTGGCCGAGGGGCGCGACGCCTTCGACGCTTTGAGGGCATGTCTGCCGGCCGGCACTGTCTCGGGCGCTCCCAAGGTCCGGGCGATGGAGATTATCGACGAGATCGAGCCGCATCGCCGCGGTCCTTACGCCGGCGCCGTTGGCTACGTCGACTTTAACGGCAACATGGATACCTGCATCGCACTGCGCACGTTGGTTGTGCAGGGCAAGAACGCCTATGTTCAAGCCGGCGCCGGGATCGTCGCCGACAGCGTGCCAGCCGAGGAATACCAGGAAACGCTCAACAAGGCCCGCGGACTGCTGAAGGCCATCGAGATTACTGAAGCACGGCTCAGGGATGAAAGCACCCCGGGCGCCGGAAAAAATAATTGAACCACGAAGGCACCAAGAACACGAAGTAGACAGACATCGAAAGGTGTGAAGCCGTCAACTGCGTTTCTCAATTTTTCCTTCGTGTCCTTTGTGCCTTTGTGGTAACCCTCTCGTCGTCCGTCGGTTTTGAACATGCGCATCGACTCAATCCAACTCTTCCGCCTACACATTGACGTCGAAGTTCCGTCGTCCGGCGGTCCACCGCGAGAATCGATCATCGCGCGGATCGAAAGCGATGGCCAGTCCGGGTTCGGCGAGGTCTGCCTTGCGGCAGGGCCGACTGAGTCTGAGGAGTGGTCCGCCGGAGCATTTGCCTGTTTGCGCGACTGGCTTGCGCCGGCGCTCGTTGGGAAATCGACCGACTCGGGCGAGCAAGTGCAAGAACTGCTGCGCCCGTTTCACGGCAACGCGGCGGCCAAAAGCGCGCTCGACACGGCCTGGTGGTTTCTGCGCGCCGTTGTCCAGAACAAACCGCCCTATCAGTTGCTCGGCGGCGACAAGGACGCAGGGCGCGTGAGTTACACGATCGGCGTGATGGACTCGGCCGATCAATGGATGGCCCAAGTGCGTGAGGCGATCGAGCGCTGTGAGCTGGTGACGCTCAAGTTCCGCCCCGGCTGGGACGTGGAGATGCTGCGGGCCGTGCGGCAGGAGTTTCCGCAGGCATCGCTCGCCATCGATTGCGACGGCCTGTGCACACTGGGCCAACAGGAAATGTTTTACCGTCTGGAGGACTTTAACCTCCGATTCATCGAACAGCCGCTGGCGGCCGACGACCTGGTCGGCCATGCCATGCTGCAATCGTCGCTCCGCACGCCGATCTGCCTGGATCAGAGCATTGGGTCTCTTGATCGCATGGAGCAGGCGATCGACCTGGGCAGTTGCCGCATGGCGCGGATCAACATTGCCCGTGTCGGTGGACTGACGACGGCGATCGCGATTCGCGATGCATGCCGGTTGGCAAAGTTCCCCTGCGGTGTCGACGGCGCCCAACTTAGCTTTGTCTCGATCGTCGCCTGTGTGGCACTGGCAACCTCGTGCGACTTGCCGTTGTCCCTGACGTACGGCGGCGCGCAAATGAACGTCGGCAACCAAATCAGTCTGAGCGAAAGTGTTTCCGCCCCGGGTCTCGCTCTTGACACTGAGTCCCTGGCCCTCGCGGCCGTCGAGCAGGCCACGATCCGCTAGTGTCGTCGAAACGGTTCGAGCACGCGGCCCCATTGCGTAAATCGGCCGCGCGCTGGAAAATGCCACTCTTTGGCAACTCACCCGAGTATCGGACGACTTCCATGATCTACGTCGTGGCCACGATCGAGCTGAACGAAGGCATGCGGGATCCATTCCTGGCCGAGCAGAAACATCTGCTGCCCTTGGTGCGAGCCGAAGCGGGCTGCATCGAGTACACGCCGAGCGTCGACCGCCCGGTCGATCCGGCCAAGACGCCCCCGCGTGCGGACACGATCACCATGCAAGAAAAGTGGCAGACATTGGACCACTTGAAGGCTCACTCCGTCGCACCGCACATGAACGATTTCCGCCCTAAAACAAAACACATGATCAAGAGCGTGAAGATTGAAGTCTTCGAGTCTGTCTAGCAACACATCATCTATTCGAGCAGCTATGAGAACCGAACCCGCGCTGAGCGCGATCGACGCCATCGTTGGCCGCCAGATATTGGATAGTCGCGGCAACCCGACCGTCGAGGTCGACGTGGCCTTGGCCGACGGCTCATTCGGCCGCGCCAGCGTGCCCAGCGGAGCCAGCACCGGCGCGCACGAAGCCTGGGAGCTCCGCGACACCGGCGAGGCGAAATACTTTATGGGCAAGGGAGTGACCCACGCGGTTCGCAACGTTAACGAGAAACTTGCTCAAGCTCTCATCGGCACCGACGCGCTCGCCCAGGCCGACGTCGATCGTCGGATGATCGAGCTGGACGGCACCGAGAACAAGAAGAACCTCGGCGCCAATGCCATTCTCGGCGTGTCGCTGGCCGTGGCTCACGCGGCGGCCGATTTTTGCGGACTGCCGCTGTATCGCTACCTGGGCGGACCCGGTGCACGTCTGCTGCCGGCGCCGATGATGAACATCATCAATGGCGGACAGCACGCCGATAACTCGGTCGACGTGCAGGAGTTTATGGTCATGCCGCTGGGGTTTGACAGCTTTCATGTCGCACTACGCGCCGGCGTCGAAATCTTCCATCAACTCAAAAAGGTCCTCAAGTCGCGCAAGCTGAATACGAACGTCGGGGACGAGGGTGGCTTCGCTCCCGACCTGCCGAACAACGCCGCGGCGCTCGACCTGATTCTCGAAGCCATAGGCCAGGCCGGATACCGGCCGGGCGAGCAAGTTTTCATCGGCCTCGACGTCGCGGCCACCGAGTTCTATGACGCCAAGAAGAAGGTCTACACCATCGCCCGTTTTGACGACAAGACCGGCGCGATGCTCTACTTCGGCCTGTTTTGCGTGATCGTGTGGCTCTTCTTCAAGACGAAGGCCGGCCTGGCCATCACCGCCGCCGGTGACAATCCGCGCTTTGCGAAGGCCGCCGGCATCAACGATGACC
>CAZUPX010000357.1:0-2915 GCA_964622155.1 uncultured Planctomycetaceae bacterium
GAGCAGATCGAGGCGCGGCATTTGGACCTGTTTCAACTCGCAAAACATGCTGTCCGATTTCCGATACCGCAGCTAGGATTGAAGGACGTAGCGAGCTACCTCGGCCTGTCGAAGGTGAGCGACATTTGCGACGGCTTAGAGGCCCAGTCCCTGTACCGCGAATACAGACGGTCCGGGGACGAGCAAACTCGAGCGACGATCAAGATGCGGCTCCTCGAATATAACCGCGACGACATCGAGGCGCTTGTTGGCGTTGCCGAAAGAATCGCGCATCTGCAAGCGTCCAACGAAATCCTCAATTAGGGTCCGTGGGCTGACGGAGGTCAGCGCATGCGCCGCAGAACTTCACACCCTTGATCTTGTCGTCCAGTTGGCATTCGCCGTGGATCGCGCAGGCGAAGATCTTGATCCGTGTGCCGCCGCCGCAGGTGTCGCACGGTTCTTGGCGGAGCTCAGGCCCGCGATGGATGCAGGCGAGGAGTTGATCGAGCGGGATGCGTGAGAGAGCTTCGGGGCATGGGCTGCGGCCGATATGTAGTCCTTGGGGCGTGGTTATCGGCGCGGGGCGGGCTGGGTCACAGTCGTGATCGAAGTCGCCGGGAAACTCGCCGGCGTAGGTGGTGCTGAAGCCACAGTAGCAGCAGATGGCGGTCTTGGTCTCGGGAAACCATTGCCAGGACGTTGACATATCTATAGGTTCCACGTCAGGGTTAGATTTCCGCTTCCATAGGTGCCGCTGGCCAGGAACGAGTTGATGCGCCAGACGCCGGAGGCGAGCTCAAGCTTGGCGACCTCGACCACTCCGTAGCTGCCGGCCGAGCGCGTCGCGCCGGTTCGATTCACGGTCAGCGTGTTCGTGCCGGTCACGAGGTACGACGATGGAAACGATTGAGTGATCAGGTCGCCGCTGCAGTCGCCGTAGTGGCCGCAGTTCTGAGGGCTGGAAGACTTGGGGCTGGCGCACGAATCTTCATTGGCGGCCCCGGTCGCCGGATAGACGCCGGCGGGATAGTTCGTGCCGCCACAGAAACCGCCGACCTGCGTTCCGCAGCACTGGAACTTCGTGCCGCCCGTCGTCTGCAAGCTACAGTAGGCTGGCAACGGGCTGACGTTCGCGTAGTAACCCCCGCCGCATTGACCGTTGGCGTCGACGGTCGGTCGCGTGAGCGTGTGGCCGTTTAGCACGGCGTCGTGGATCTCGTCGGACCATTTGTTGAAGTTACAGATGTTGATCGCCACGAACGGCCCGCAACAGCACTTGGGATCGGTGGTCAGAGCCGCGCTCGAAGTCTTGCGCAGCAGTTTGGTCGTGTTGCTCTTTCGCTTGAGGGCAACCATCTAGCAGGTCTCGATTCCAATGACGTCGCTGGTGGCCGAGTCGTCCGGTTTGGGGAACGATTTGATGGTCCGTTTTGTTTGTTGGAGCTTCGTCGGGTTGCCCGGGCTGTCGACTTTCACGTTGACGTCGACCGCGACGTCCTCCAGGGTGACAATGTCCTCGGGACTGCTATCGTCATTGCCACTCATGACGCAGATCGTGCGCTTCCACTGCCGCAGCACGGTCGGGTCATCGGGGTCGTCGACTTCGACGGCGATGTCGACCGAAACCTCCTTGTGGATGACATCCATCAGCAGATAGGCCGGCTCCTCGCCAGATAGATCCTCGACGAGGGCCACGGGCGACCCGTTCGTGCCGGCTTTGCGGAGCCAGTTCGACGCCGTGGTGATCGCCGGCGCGTCCTCGCCATCGAGGGCGACAACGCTGCCCACGCTCGCACTGGTGTCCGTCGATTCGAGTGTGCCCGAGAGGTTCGCCTTGAACCACCGTGTTCCGCCGGTGCCGCCCGACTTGATCGCGTAGTATAGGATATTGAATGGGTCCTGATAGACGTGAATCTTGTCCGACGTTTTGATGTCGACATCGTTGGACCAGTTCGTGGCGCTGACCGTGCTCGAATCGGAAAGAATCACATTCCCGCTTGCGCCAGCAGCAATGTCCGCGTCCGCCGTCGAATGCCAGATCCGAGTGGTGGGCTCGCGCGCCGTCTTCACCAGGTAGAAGATATTGTCAACCAGGTCCTCAAAGCATAGACATTTGTCTCCGGTCACAAGGGCCGTGTCGGTCGACCAGTTCGTGGCCGTGACGATGCGCCCGTCCGAAAGGGTGACGGTGGCGCTCGCTCCGGCCGCCATGCCCGTGCTAAGTGTGACGTGGTAGCAACGGTTCTCCTTGTGATCGATCTTGACCCACAGCAGCCGCACGCCCATCGCGGTGGGCGGCATCAGGAGTTCCACCGGACCTGCCGGCGTCGAGCGCAGGAGCGTTGAACCCGAAATCGGGTAGGCATGCGTGTGCGCGGTATTGAGGACGAACACCGAGGCTGGGCAAATCCCGGCGATCTGCGCAGGCCCGATCTGGCCGGCCTTCAATGGCCGCGTGAGGACGGCAAACTTTCTGGAGACGGTTCCGGCAAACAGCTTCCCTTCAAACCAAGGATGTTCTTTCGTCACGTCGGTGAGCAAGTGATCGCCAAGCTGCAAGACTTGACCCAGCGCACGATCGGAGCCTGTGATGTTGCGGACCTGGACCTGGTTTGTCGATTGAGCCTCGTCGATGGAATCATCGGGACGGCCCAAGCGCCCTTCCTTGTGGGCATTCACGACATCGATCGTGTCGTTGACGAAGCCGGCACGATGGATCGGCGTTTGCCTGATCTTCTGGCCGCTGGCGACCTTTTCCCAAGCCATCATTCAGCTCCAACCAAAGGCAGCGGCGAAGTTGACCGGATCGTAGACGCGCTCGATATGCACCCGCTCCGGTTGCACGGCCGGCTTGCCGGAGTCGACTTCGTTTTTGAATTCGATCCACAACACGTGATGCCCGGCTTTGACGATGTTCAGAATGTCGCCCACGC
>CAZUPX010000358.1:0-2335 GCA_964622155.1 uncultured Planctomycetaceae bacterium
GCTCGCCTTGTTCGGCCTTGGTGGCGGGCGTGAAGATCGGCCCAGGCAACTGATCGCTCTCCTTCAGTCCGCTGGGCAGTTCGATGCCGCAGACCATGCCGTTCAATTGGTATTCTTTCCATCCCGAGCCGGAAAGATAGCCGCGGACCACGCACTCGATCGGAACGACTTCGGTCTTGCGCACCAGCATACTGCGACCGACCAACGGACGCCGATCGATCGACGGCGGCAGATCGACCTCGTCCATGTCGGTCGTGATCAAATGATCAGGCTCGTCCAAGCGGTCAAACCAGAACGCGCTGATCTGGGTCAGCACGCGGCCCTTGTCTGGGATTCCCGTCGGCAGCACCCAATCGAAGGCACTGATGCGGTCGGTGCTGACCAGCAGCAGTTCTGCGCCCAGGTCATAGATATCGCGCACCTTGCCGCGGCGAACGGGCAGATCGCCCAAACGAGTCTCCAAGAGGGATTGCGTCATACGAGTCCATCCAGAGGTTCGAGCCGCGCTTGTGGCCGCGTGAAAAATAGCGTGCTGCGGCCGAGTATAACACAACGCTCCAGCGCTTCCAGGGGCGAGCACAATCGGGCACCAGACAGCCGGTGAGTTGAACGCATTCGGCCCCTAGGGTAGACTCGCGTCACGGGCTTGCGGCGTCGAACGGCCCGAGCAAGCCAGGCGTTGGATTTCGACGCGCCGCCGCGGCGCCACTGCGATCTCGAGGATGCCGTCTTCCGATGGGCGCGATGAGATTTCTGGTGCCGCGGCGCGACCATCTGCCCGCGGATGCGCTTGAACGTGCCTATCTGGCGGGTATCGACGAAGTCCCCTGGCAAAGCCGGATCCGGTGGATCGATGACGTGCTGGTCGTCGAGCGCGACCAGGCTGACTCCGGCAACCTGTTCATACCCGCACTGGTCGACGGCCACCATGAGGTCGTGCTCTCCACGGCCAGCCTGATGGAGCGAGAGCAGCCGTATCATCTCGACGTCGAGTTGGCCCGAGGCACGCTCAACCGGCTGCGCAACAGCGTCGCCGGCTGGGAGTCGATGAACGTCACGGTTCGCGACGGCATCCGCCCGGCCATGACAGCCGCGCAGACGCATTTTTCGCTCGCGGCGACGCGCCAGGACGACCCGTTGGCGGCCGCCGAACAAGCCGTGGCCGCGACGAATTCAGCCCTGGAGGCCATGGACCTCTTGGCCGGCGCTTACGCAACCGAAGCGCTGGCCGCGCGGCGACAGCAGCAAGGCAAGCTCACCACCCTGGTGGGCTGCAACCTGGGGTCGATTCGGCCAGACGAGGCGCTGGGTCGCGCAATTGACGGGGCATTCAACTCCGTTGCCGTGCCGCTAGTATGGCGCGACATCGAGGCTCGCGAGGGCAAACGCGACTGGACGGTTAGCGACGCACAGGTCGAGTGGTGTCGCGCGCAAGGGCTGAGGATGATAAGCGGCCCATTGCTCGAGATCGACAAGTGGTCGCTGCCCGACTGGATGGTCATGTGGGGCGGCGACCTGGAAGGATTTCGTTCGTGCGTTGCCGAACACATCGACGCGGTCGTCACCCGCTACCGGGGTCGCGTGCAACTGTGGCACTGCGCGGCTCGGTTAAACATTAAGAACGACTTCGGACACGACGAAGAGCAGCGGTTGCGGCTGGCGGCGCTGACGATTGAGTGCATTCACCGGGCGGACCCGCGGGCGCCTGTCGTGCTGTCGGTCGATCAGCCCTGGGGCGCATTCATGAGCCAGGGGCACTACGACCTGGCTCCGCTGCACTTTGTCGATGCGTTGGTGCGCGCCGAGCTCGGACTGGCGGGCATCGGCGTCGAAATCAATTTTGCCTATGCGCCCGGCGGCAGCGACTCGCGCGACGTGCTCGAGTTCGCCCGACAAATCGATCGCTTCAGCATGTTGGGGCTGCCGGTGCTGGTCCTGCTCACCGCGCCCAGCGCTCAAGGGCCGGACCCGCTGGCCGCCGCGAGCGCACGCGCGATCAACTACTCGACGGGAACTTCACTGAGCAGTGAAGCGCAGCGCGCTTGGGGGGAAAAGTTCCTGAGCATGCTGTTGGCCAAGCAGCCTGTGCAGGCCATCATCTGGAATCAGCTTTCGGATGGTCAGCCCCATGCGTTCGCCCACGGTGGACTGTTGGACGCCGATGGCCAGGCCAAACCGATTTTGGACGTGTTTCGCGCACTGCGTGGACAGCACACGGTTTAGGACAGTACACGATTTAGATGCGTCCGACTCCCGCGCGAGGCGAGGGATGTGGAACTACGGCAACGCGGTGTTAATCCCGCCCGAAGCAGGCCAGGCACATGTCGTCGCTTTG
>CAZUPX010000359.1:0-5500 GCA_964622155.1 uncultured Planctomycetaceae bacterium
TCCTCGAAGACACCGACGGCGATGGCCGGGCCGATCGGATCACCACATTCTTCGAGGGCACCAGCTCGACGATGAGCGTCGGCATCCATCCCGACGGTTCGGTGTACGTGGCCACGCGCAACGAAATCTTTCGCCTCCGCGACACTGACGGCGACGAAAAGGCCGACGAGCGCACGCCTATCGCTCACTTGGAAACCAAGGGCAACTATCCACACAACGGGCTATCAGGCTTCGCCTTCGACTTCGAGGGCAACGTGTACTTCGGACTCGGTGAGAATCTTGGCATGCCCTTCAAGCTCGTTGGCACCGACGGCTCGGTGGCCAGCGAATTGGAAGGCGGCCAAATCTATCGCTGCCGGGCCGACGGCACGCGAATCGAAATGTTGGCCTTCGGATATTGGAACCCCTTCCACGTCTGCTTCGACACGTTTGGCCGCTTGTTCGCGGTCGACAACGACCCCGATTCGCTACCCCCCTGCCGCTTAATGCACATCGTGCGCGAAGGTAACTACGGATACCGCTACCGCAATGGCCGCAAGGGCGTGCATCCGTTCACGGCCTGGAATGGAGAGTTGCCGGGCACTTTGCCAATGGTGGCCGGCACCGGCGAGGCCCCCTCAGGCGTGTTGGCGTACGAGTCCGACCATTTGCCCGAGGACTACATCGGTGATTTGTTGGTCACCAGTTGGGGCGACCACCGCATCGAACGCTTTCGGCTGCACGCGCGCGGAGCCAGTTTTCAGTCCACGGCCAGCGCCGTCGTTCAGGGTGACGAGAACTTTCGACCTGTCGGGATCGCCTTGGCGCCAGACGGCTCGTTGTACATCAGCGACTGGGTGCTGAAGTCATACAACGTGCACGGCAAAGGGCGGATCTGGCGGCTGCACGCTGTGACGCCGCGTAACGTGGCGCGGCCTCAAACAGCCGCGAGAGCTATTCGTTCGGACCATCGTCCATTGCGCGAGCGTGCCGCCCGAGTGTTGGCGGCCGACCCGAAGCTGGGGCGGCCTCTGTTGATCAAATTGGCCGCCAGCGACAAGTCGCCGCGTGTGCGCGCGGCCGCCGTCTCCGCACTGGCCGGCGTTCAGGAATATGAACCGATCCTGCAGATCGCCAAAGCCGTCGACGGCCCCGTTGACGTGCGCGCTCTGGCCGTTCGCTGCCTGAACGACGACGCCCCCTTCGAGCAGCTCATCGACGACCCCGCGTCCGAAATCAGTGCCGAAGCTATGCGCCGCGTGCGCGATACAGGCGCCGCGGGCGCGCTGTGGAAACACGTTTCCGACCCCGACGCCTTCGTGGCCGAGGCCGCCCGCGCGGGCCTGGCTCGTTCGCGCGCATTGGCTTTGGAGTCCGACTTTTCCAACAGACCGCCGGTCGAGCGGCTGGCCGCGGTTTTGATTCAGCGCGAGTCGCGCGACCCCCGGGGGCTGTCACTGTTGCCGCAATTTCTGAGAGATCCGGACGTATCGGTGCGATTCGCGGCCGTGCAATGGGTTGGCGAAGAGCGGCTCGTCGACTTCCGCCAACCGCTGGTCGACGCCCTGTCGGCCGGTCCGGCGAGCGGCCGATTGTTTAGCGGTTACCTGGCGGCCCTGGAGCGATTGGACGGTGTCGTCCGAGAACCGGCGGATGAATGGGCGGCAGATGAATATATTGTGCGTGCTCTCGACGACCCGCGGACGACGCCCGAGGTCCGACGCTGGTCGCTGCGAATGCTGCGAGCCGATCACCCGGCGCTCACGATCGGCCGACTTAATGAATTCCTGGCAAGCAACGATCGGGCGCTACAATTAGAGGCCGTCCGCACGTTGCGCGACAGCCCGCACGCCGACCGATTTGCGTCGCTGGCAAAAGTGGCCGCCGATCCGAAATACACGGCCGGCCTGCGTGCCGAGGCGGTGGTGGGTCTGTCGGGCGACGACCCATCGTCGCTGTCGTTATTGCTGCGTTTGGCCATCAGCGACGAGCTTGCGATTCGCAACGAAGCCTTACGCTCGTTGCGAGGGGCCAAGCTGGATGTCGACCAGCGCAAGGCACTCGAGTCGCTGCGCGGCGACGATGAAACTCGCGAGCTCGTGGCGCGAGTGTTGGAGCCCGGCGTCACAGTCAGCAGACCGACTGCCAACGACGTGGCAGGCTGGCTAAAAATGCTGATAGTGCCCGAGGGTCAGCGGCGTGCCGATGCCGAAGCCGGCGGCAGGATCTTCTTTCACCAGCGCTCTGCCGGCTGTTCCAAGTGCCACCAAATGCAAGGCCGCGGAGCCCGCGTCGGCCCGGAGTTGACGGCTACCGCGGGCACCCTGGCGGCGGAGCGACTCGTCGAGTCAATCGTGCGCCCAGGTAGGGAGGTTGCGCCGCGGTTTGCGACGTGGCTGATCGTTACCACCTCGGGCAAGACGCTCGTCGGCATGCTGGTGAAGGAGCTCGCGACCGGCGAGCAGACCTACTGCGACGACAAGGGTCAGTTGTTCGAGCTCAAGCCGGGCGACATCGAGACCCGGGTCATTCAGCCCAACTCGATCATGCCCGACGGCCTGGCCAATCAATTGACCGTGCAAGAATTCAGAGATCTGTTGGCCTACTTACAGTCTCCGCGGACGGCGGACGACTAACCCATCAAAAATGACCGGGCTTAACCGGACATGGCAATTCCCAGCGCGCGGGGGGTGGGTAACTGCAATCTCGATTTCCTTGCAGCCCAAATGCTTCCGTCGGCGTCTGTCACTGACTACACTCGCTGTACAGTGGAGTACTCTCGGGCGGAAATGCTCGCGCCAGCCGGATGTCTCGCTAGTCGTGCCGTGGCTGAGCATCGGCCGGCCAGGCAAGTAAGGGGACCTCATGCGGGGCGTGTGGTGGAGCAAAACACATCGAGAAACGCAAGGGAGGCGTCAAGACAGCAGTCGCATAGCGAATCGGCCGCTTGTGCGCGCGCCGCTCGCACTCCGCCTGGAAGTTCTCGAAGCTCGGACGCTGCTGACAGTGCCGGCCGTGCTATCGCTCGACCGTTCGACGCCAGCCGGACCCGTGACCAGCGCCTCCAGTGTCGCGTATAGCGTGACATTTAGCGAACCAGTCACAGGTCTTGGAGCCGGAACTTTTCGCGTTACAACGACCGGCGGACTGGCGGCCGCGAGCCCCCTATCCGTTAGCGGCAGCGGCGCGTTGTACACTGTCACCGTCAGCGGCATCCATGGCAGTGGAGATCTGCGTCTCGACCTGATTGACGACGACTCGGTCCAGAACTTATCGAGCGAGCCGCTGGGCGGTTCGGGAATTGGCAACGGCAGTTTCCAAGGCCAGGCATACGTCATTGAGCAGGAAGCGCCGTTCGTCGCATCGATAACGCGCAATAATCCATCCTACGTGTCGACTGGCGCGTCGATCGTAACGTTCACGGTTACGTTCAATGAGCCCGTGACTGGCGTCGATCGGACCGATTTTGTGCCGATCGCGACGGGGAGCGCCGCGACAAGCCCGCTGTTGGGAGTGTGGGGCAGCGGTGCCGTCTACAGCGTGACCCTCACCGACGTTACCGGCACCGGTTCACTGTTGCTCAAGTTGGTTGACGACCGGTCGATTCGCGATCTTGCGGGCAACGGTCTGATCGCCAGCGGAGCTCCGCTCTCTTACCAGGGGCAGAGTTTGAACGCGACCGGCCTGGTTCCGATTTCGATCGCCAGCGGCGACGTGAACGGCGACGGGAAGGCCGACCTGATGGTCGCCAATTTTCTCTCGCAAAGCCTGAGTCTGATGTTGGGCAACGGCGATGGCACCTTCGGCAGCCAAACTGCGATTGCCACGGGCACAAATCCGCAATCGGTTGCGATCGAGGATCTCAACGGCGACGGGAATCGCGATCTGGCGATAGCCAATGATAGCACCAACACCGTCGGCGTGATGTTGGGTAACGGTAACGGCACCTTTGGCACCCAAACTACATTCGCCACCGGCTCAAACCCGCACTCCGTCACGCCCGCCGACTTCAACGGCGACGGTAAGCCTGACCTGGTCGTCGCCAATTCGGCCGGCAGCACACTGAGCGTGCTGTTGGGCAATGGTGACGGTACATTCCAGACCCAGACCACGTTCGCCGCCGGCAGTAATCCCCACGGAGTGGCGGCGGGCGACTTCAATGCCGACGGAAACGTCGATCTGGTTGCGGCGAGCTACGGCAGCGATGCCATCGCAGTGCTGTTGGGAACCGGCAACGGCACCTTTGCGTCACCTGTCGCGTATTTGACGGGCTCGGACCCGGAGTGCGTTGCGATCGCCGATGTCAACAGCGACGGAAACTTCGACGTCATCGTCGATAATCCTCCCGATAATACCGTCAGCGTGCTGTTGGGCATCGGCGACGGAACGTTTGCTTCCCAGACCACGTTCGCCACTGGCTGGAACCCGCAATGCGTCGTGGCGGCGGATGTTAATTTCGACGGACACGTGGACCTTGTGGTGACCAACTACGACGACGGCACCGTGGGCGTTCTGATTGGAGACGGCAACGGCTCGTTTGCTTCGATGGAGGTTTTTAGTACCGGTTCGACTCCGCAGGACGTGCTTGTTGGAGACTTCAACGGTGACGGGCCGTATGACCTGGTGGTCGCCAACTTTCTGGACGACAACATCAGTGTCATTCTCAGCTCCCCAGACCCTGATTTCGAGGGAGACGCTTATGCGATGGCAGCTCCCACGCACATGTCCTTCCTAACTCCGCCGGGTCCGACCCTGGCCGGCGCCCCGTTGGCCGCGCCCACGGGCGTGACCGTGTCCATGCTTGATGTCGTCGACAACCTGGCCACCGACAACAACGCATCCGTCACATTGACATTGATCGGAGGAACCTTTGCCGGTGGCGCCACAACCGCCTCGGCGCCGGTCATCGGCGGCCTCGCCACCTTCGACAATCTCGTGATCGATGCTCCCGGCAACTACACGTTGCAGGCCAGCGCCGGCAACCTCCCTACCGAGACGTCGGCCCAATTCACGATCAGTCCCTCAGCGGCGGTCGCCGGCCGGCACCTGTTCTACAAGGGGTCGACGAAATGGAACGTCACCAACGCCAACCTGCCGGGCTTCAGCGACGACAATGCCATCGCGCCCGACAAGACGGCCTACTTGTTCGGCACCGGCACATCGATCTTTGCCAACGTGTCGAGCTACTTCCGCGGCATCAATGGGCTGATGGTCGACCTGTCAGGCCCCCACGGCACGATCACGGCTGGTGACTTCGTGTTCAAAACGGGCAACAACAACTCGCCCAGCTTGTGGGCCACCGCGGCTGCTCCCACCAGTATCATCGTGCGACCCGGCGCTGGCGCTGGCGGATCGGATCGGATCGAACTGATCTGGGCCGACAATGCCATTGAGAAGATCTGGCTGGAAATTACGGTTCGCGGCTACGATGCCCTGGGCGGATGGAACAGCAATACGGGCCTACCGGCCAGCGATGTGTTCTATTTCGGCAGCGCGGTTGCGGATGGTGGAGCCGCCGATA
>CAZUPX010000360.1:0-6035 GCA_964622155.1 uncultured Planctomycetaceae bacterium
TACATGGAGCCCGGCGACGGCGCCGCGACTACGGCGGCGGCAAACGAGGACGATGAAGCCGCCGCGGAGGCTCAAGCCCAGGCTTCCAGCACGATTCGCACGCCGTCGAAACCGCAGCTCGATACGATGCGCAGCGCTCCTCCGCGGAGAGCCGTGGATTCGCCTGCCCCGGCCGCGCCGGAGACTGTGCCTGCCGATTCGCCCCCTGCTCAGGCGGCGCCGCAAAGGGCTGGCTCACTGATCTCGCCCGAAAGCCGGCGGACGATCCGCCGGGCTCGCGCGATTCAGAAAACACAATCGGCCGCGCCCGCGCCGCTGGCCTCCGGCGATCGACAAGAAGAGGTCGTGCCGATGAGCCCGATCCGCCGCCGCATCGCCCAGCGGCTCGTCGAGGCCCAGCACACGGCGGCGCTTTTGACCACATTCAATGAAGTCGACATGTCGGCCGTGATCGCGCTGCGCAACGAGCACAAGCAGATTTTTCTGGAGAAGTATGGCGTCAAGCTCGGATTCATGTCGTTCTTCGTGAAGGCGTCGATCGACGCGCTCAAGCTCGTGCCGGGCGTCAACGCCGAAGTGCGCGGCAACGACATCGTGTATCACAACTATTTCGACATCGGCATTGCCGTCGGCGGCGGCAAGGGGCTGGTCGTGCCGGTGCTGCGCGACGCCGACCGCATGAGCTTTGCGGAGATCGAGGTGGCGATCGCCGATCTGGCGCATCGGGCACGCGAAAACAGCCTGCACCTCGAAGAGCTGCAAGGCGGGACGTTCACGATCTCCAACGGCGGCGTGTACGGCTCGATGCTCTCGACGCCGATCGTCAATCCGCCGCAAAGCGGCATCCTCGGCCTGCATGCCATCCAGGACCGCCCTGTGGCCCGTGAAGGCCAGGTCGTGATTCGACCCATGATGTATGTCGCTCTGACCTACGATCACCGCGTCGTCGACGGCCAGGGCGCCGTGACGTTTCTGAAGCGCGTCAAGGACGTGATCGAAGAGCCGATGCGGATGCTAGTGGAGGTTTAGGACACAGGTTACAGCGGACAGGGAACAGCCGGCAAGAACAAGTAGGTCAGGCCTTGCGCTGACAATCGCTGCTGCCCGACCTTGGCTTCCGAAGAGTCGCTCGAAATTGCACAGGTGAAAGTTCGAAGTTCCGGTCGATTTCAGGGCCAGCGTATGGCGTTAGAGCCGGAGAAGTAGACAACGCGGACGTAACAACTACCAGCACGAAGTTATCGCTCGTCCGCGCATGATTGACCTCTCCCGCGGTGATGATAAAGCATTGCTCGGTCCCGCGCACCCCCTTTACCTCAACATATTCGACGTCCGGGTCCCTGCAGCAGTGAAGATCAAAACCGCACTTGTCGCGCTCTACTGAGCGAACGTTCCAGCCATTGGTCTCGTAAAACTTCGTGACAGCGCGGATCGCTGCGTCTTCAACCAGTTTGTTTTCGACTGCATCTCCAAACCCAGCGCCACGCTGTGACTGACCTAACTCCTCAGCCCCACCCTTGTCGTCAGAAAGATTTGCGGTCAGCACGCGGGCCTTTTTGGCGATGGTGGGCCTAGCGGTCGCGCTGTCGGCTGGCGCAGCTCCCTGTTTAGCCTCCGCCGCTGCCTCCGCTTGCTCATTACCGGGAGATGGCGGCGGGCCATCACGGAAGGCCAACTCCATAGCGCGTTTGGCGTCAGCGACGCTGAAAATACTGAATGCGAATTCGCCATTCTTCTTCTGCGCCGCATTTCCCTCAGGGAACATGGTCGCGAGTTGACCTATTTTGAGATCGGGGTGCGTTTTGTGCCGATGGCGCAGGTAGAACAATAAGCTGCCTTTGTTGACGATGAAGGCAAACGGTTTGTCATCCGTGCCAGCGCGGTAATAGCCAAAGGCCTTGATTCTGCCCTTGAGAACGCGTTTCAGAGAGTAGCCTGGGGGGCAACTCTCTCGGGCAACCATATACCGGAACGCCTCCTTGGCCGACAGTGACGTGATGTACGCAATGTCCTCAGAATACTCAGGGAAACGGGGCACGTTGATTCGGGGACGCCCTGACGCGTCTGGGCCGAGAAGCTTGATTTGCGCGCGTCGCGCAAGTAGCCAGAGGTGGCGCTTCGTAACTCCGGCATCGCGATGGGCGAGTGCCACACCGTCTGACACGCCGTCGTATTTGAGAATGGTGGGCCAACGTCTTGCACGCTTCGTGCCGGCTCGGCTTACATTCCGCGCACCGGGCAGCAACTCATAATGCGTTGCGGCAAGTACCTCGGGGGGTAGCGCTTGACTTCGGCCCATGGTATTGCTTGTCAATGAAATAGAAGTTATCGGGCCTATTCTTCGGCCAAAAAGCCCATGGCAGCCGCAGGATCGTCTCGGCCACGCGCCGCGCCGGCCGTCATTTCGCCGCCGGCTCCAACTCAATCTCAAAATCCTTGAACCACACCTCCGTCGGCCCGCCGCTGTGGAGTTGCAATGCAAAAATCCCGCGCCTGGCGCCGCCGGTGTCTTCGAGGTCGACGCAGAGCTGGCCGTTGAGCCAAGTGCGAATCTTGCTGCCGATGGCTTGAATCTCGTAGGTATTCCAGCCGGGCCTCAAATGCTCTTCGCCGCTTTTGGTCCACAACAGGCCGCGGCCGTGCTCCTCGTAGAGCTTGCCCCACCAGCCTTTTCCCATGTCCGCCTGATAGCCCTTTACCAAACCATCGTCCAGTGCTTCGCTGCGGAACTGGATGCCGCTGTTGCCTTCGTTGTCGACGAGCTGAACCTGCACTTTGAGCCGGAAGTCGCCGAAGGCCAGGTCGCTGGTGAGAAATTGATTTTCCTTCAAACCCGAGGTGCTGCCGACGATCTCGCCGTTCTCGACTCGCCACAGCGACGTATCACCTTGCCAACCGGTCAGATCGCGGCCATTGAAGAAGTTCTTAACGTTCTCAGAAGTGGCCAGCATCCTCACTTGCGAAGGGCTGGCCAGATAAGCCACCAGCCCGCGAACCTCGGCAGGTGAGAATTGCCGAATCTGATCGTCGGGCATCATCGACTGCTGGCTAAGCTGGCGCTCTTCGATTTCGTCGCGCGGCACGACCACTAGCTCGGTGGCGGTCTGGATGGTGACCGAATTGGCGTCCTCCTCGCGCAACAGGCCGGTGATCACGCGGCCGCCGGCCGACAGGACGGTTGGCTGATATTCCCTGGCCATCACGGTGCCGGGATCGATGATGTTCGACAGCACGTACTCCAGGTTGGCGCGGTTCGAGCCTGTCAGTTCGGGCCCGATCTTCGTCCCGACGCCGAACAGCGTGTGGCACTGCTGACAGGTCTTGGCATACACGGCCCGGCCCAGCATCGCGTCGGCCGGCGGTCCATTTTGCTTCACCATGGCGGCGTACTTGGCGATCTCGGCGGCCTTATCGGCGGTCGACTCGCGAGCCTGGCCCCACAGCTCCGTGATCCGCTCGTTGATCGACTTGTTCTTCAGATTGCGCAACTGCCGCACGAGATCGGCCGACAGATCAGACGCGGGTATTCTCTTGTCGGCCACCGCGGCCAACAGCTCGATCGCCCATTTCTCGCGCGCGGCAAGTGTCGCCAGCGCGTCGCGCTTCTCGGCCGGCGTCAATTGCGAATAGACCGCCAGGACGACACCCGGTGTCTGCGGATGATCGAACAGTGCCAGCCCCCGCAGCGCCGCGGATCGCAGCTCGCTGTCGGCGACCAGCTTGTGCAACAGCGGCACGACCTCGACGTCCTTGACGGCCAACAGCGCGTCGAGAGCCTGCTTCCTCTGATCGGCGGGCGCTTTTGCATTGGCCAGTACGCCGCGCAGCTTCGCCAGCGCTTGGGGATCGCCAAAAGTCACGGCCAGCGCCGTCGCTTCGGAGGCCACTTCGTTATTAGAACTAGCGAGCAAGGCCTTTCCAACCGTGGGCCATGCCTTGGGCATCGGTACCTGCCGGCGGCCGCGCAATCCTTCCGCAATGGCGCGGAGCATCATTAGACGGCGATCGGCGCTCGATTGCGAACCCAACTCGGCCACCAGCACATCGAGGGCCGCGGGCGTGCCGATCTTGGCGATGCGGCGGACCATGAACGAAAACACAAGCGGAATCTTGCCGTCGGCCGCCAGCCGCAGCGCGTCGCCGGGGTTCAACTCAGCCAGCGGCTCGGCCGCGTACCACAGCATCAGCGGAAGGTTGTGGTCATCAGCGTCTTCGGAGTGAGCCAACAGCTTTGCCAGCGTCGCCCGGCGTTCCAACAGCGACGTGCGCTGCATGGCCGACGCCAGGTATAGTCGCACGACGCTTGAATTGTCGTCGGCCATCAGGGGCAGCTTACCCTTCAAAATCGGAGCACGGCCAAAACTCGGGTCTTCGTTGGCCAGTTGAATCGTCCAGGCTCGCACGTGCGGCGCGTCGTTGTTCAGCCCACGCATGACGAGCGCTTCGTCCAGGCCGCCGGTGACGTGCAGCGCCCACAAGGCCCGCAGGCGGCGCGTTTCTTCCGGGTGTTCAAACGCGATCTTGGCCAACTTCTCGCGCGCCTTCTCCCTCTCCCCTTGTGGGAGAGGGCCGGGGTGAGGGGGCGGACCAACACCAGCCGTCCGCTCTTGCAAGATCCGCCGCGAGTGACGCACGTACCAGTCGTTGGAGTTGAGTTGCAGCTCGACGAGCTGATCGTCGGAGAGCTTTCGCAGATCGACCTTGACGGTCTTGGCGTCGTTATACGCGATGCGGAAAATCCGGCCGTTCGTGCGGTCGTGGCCATTCGTGTCGCGGTGATGGCAGGCGTTGGCGTCGTACCAGTCGATCATGTATGCCTGACCGTCGGGACCGATTTGCAGATTCAATATTTGCGACCAGCGATCGCGCGACAGGCAAAAGTCGGGGGCCCGATTGCCGACGTAGCCCGAGCCCTTCGCCTCCAGCAGGTCTTCGTTTAGCCGCTGGCCGTGGATATTGTTCATGAAGATCTGGTTGCGATACTTGTCGGGCCAACTTCCGCCCAGATAGATCATCGCGCCGGCGTGTGCGTGACCGCCGCCGGCCGCATCGGAGCGGTTATTGCCCGAGTGCGGCGTGTCGCCCAGCCAGTGCCGGTGTACGGCGATCGTCTTGATGTCGTCGAACGTGTACGGATTAAAGTGCGGGCCGGCCTGCCGCTGATAACGGCCCCCTTGGATCATGTGGTACAAGTGTGGAATGACGCAGGCCGTGCAAAAGCACTGGCCGTAATCGTTGAAGTCCACTCCCCAAGAGTTGCTCGTACCGTTGGCGAACACTTCGAAGACGTGCCGCGTGGGGTGATATCGCCAGATGCCGGCATTGATCGGCGTCCGCTGTTTGCTCGGCGTGCCAGGCTTGCCAACGTTCGAATGCGTGAACACGCCGTGGCAACCGTACAGCCAGCCATCGGGACCCCAGGTGAATGTGTTCAGCGTTTCGTGCGTATCTTCGTAGTGCCAGCCGTCGAGCAGCGTTTGCGGCTCCCCGTCGGGCTTGTCGTCGCCATTATGATCGGGAATGAACAGCAGATACGGTGCCGCGCCGACCCACACGCCGCCGAACCCGACCTCCAGCCCGCTCACCAGGTTCAAGCCCTCGGCAAACACCTTGTGCGTCTCGAACTTCCCGTCGCCGTCGGCGTCCTCGAAGATCAAAATCCGGTCTTTGCCTTTTCCCTCGGGCGCACGATGCGGGTAAGTGTAAGCCTCGGCGATCCAAATCCGCCCGCGATCATCGATCGCCTGCGCGATCGGCTGCTTCACGTCGGGCTCGCCGGCCACCAGCGTGACCTTGAAACCCTCGGGCACGATCATCGCCTTGGCCGCTTCGTCGGGCGCCAGGCCCGCGAACGGATAGTCGTCGGGCAACTGATCGGAAGGCGTATTGGCGAAAGCGGGCCGCGTGGCGTGAAACTTGAAGTCGTCGAAGTTGATGTGACCCCAACCGCCGCTCGACGCATCGACCACGCGGATGAAAATCTCCTGACCCACGAAAGGCCGCAGGTCGACCGCCACCGGCTTGAGTGTTTCGGT
>CAZUPX010000361.1:0-3354 GCA_964622155.1 uncultured Planctomycetaceae bacterium
CGATTATCTGGTACCGTCTTTGCGTGACTGGCTTACTCGCAAGCAGAAAGAGACGCAGCGTGGCCGGGCCGAATTGCGGCTAGCCGAGCGGGCGGCACTATGGAATGCCAAGCCTGAAAACCGCCACTTGCCGTCACTGTGGGAATATCTGAACATTCGTCTGCTGACCAACGGAAAAAACTGGACCGAATTGCGGAAGAAGATGATGCGCAAAGCGGGACGGGTGCATGGCATTCGTTCCGGCCTGGTTACACTGGCGGCGGCAATGGTCATTGCCGCTGGTTTCTTTATTTCCAGTCAGGTCGAAGACCGGCAAAACAAGAATTACGCCAGTGCGCTTGTGCAATCTCTGCTGGCGGCGAACACGGCGGATGTCGAGAACCTAATCGGGGAACTCAGCAAGTACAGCCAGTGGGCAATTCCTCAGTTGGAAGAAGTCTTCAACGACACAAGCAGCGAATCCAAAGAGAAGCTTCATGCTAGCCTCGCACTCGTAGGTAACGATCCATCCCAGGCGGATTACCTGGCCGACCGATTGCTGACTGGCAAAGCTGAAGAAGTTGCAGTCATCGTCACGTTTTTGTCCACCTATAAGGATCGCTTGAACGAACGACTCTGGCAGGCGGTCAAAAGCGGTTCCGGCGAGCAACGTATTCGAGCGGCGGCGGCCCTGGCGCCATACGACCCCAAGAACAATGCGTGGCAAACAGTCAACTCCGATGTCGTCACGGCTCTGGTCTCGGTCCCCACGGTGGAAGCGAAGCAGTGGATCGACATGCTGCGGCCTGTGGGACCACAACTTGTCGAGCCACTGGAGGCCCGCTACCGGGACCGCAGTCCGAACCGGGATGCCGAGCGCCCTTTGACGGTAGCCGCATTAGCCGACTATTGGAAAAGTGACCCGCAGAAGCTGACGGACCTGATCCTGCTGGCCGACAACGACCGGGAGTTTCAGCCGCTGTTGCAAGCGCTCCGTCCTCACGAGAAATCGGCTTCTCAAGCGCTACGCAAGCTGTTTAGTCAACTTCCGCCTCGTGTCATCGACATACCAGGCTTATCCGCGGCGCAGCGGAATGCGCTGCCGAAAACTGCCACCCCTGAAATCAGAGACGCTTTCTGGAAAAAGCAGGCTAACGCCGCCGTGTGCCTGTTGGGGTTGGGAGAACTAGAAGCCATTTGGCCGCTGCTCAAACAGACACCCAATCCATCACTGCGGAGCTTTATCATCGACCGGCTGGCCCGCCTGGGGGCTGATTTCAATACGCTGGCTGACCATCTCGTGCAAGAAACCGACCCTTCGATTCAGCAAGCGATGATCCTGGCCTTGGGTACGTTCGACGCAGGCAAGTTGTCCAATCAACAGCGGCAGGTCGTGGTAGAGCAACTTGCGACGCTGTATCGCACGAATTCCGACCCTGGCATCCATTCAGCGGCGGCGTGGACGTTGCGGCAATGGCAGGAGGAGAAGACCGTCAAGCGGCTCGACGCTGAGCTGCGCAGTGCTTCATCCCAGGGCCAGCGGAACTGGTTCATCAATTCGCAGGGGCAAGCCTTCGTCGTGGTGGATGGCCCGGTGGAGTTTATGATGGGTGAAACAACCCAAAAGAAGGTGACGCTATCGCATCGGTTTGCGGTAGCAGCCCACGAAGTGACCGTGGCGCAGTTTCAGCGGTTCCGAAAGGATCACCAATACCAGCCAACGTACGCACCGCAACCTGATTGCCCCGTCAATAACGTGAGTTGGTACGACGCCGTGGCATATTGCAACTGGCTGGGCGAACAGGAGGGGATTCCCAAGGACCAGTGGTGCTATGAGCCGAACGACAAGGGCGAGTATGCCGAGGGGATGAAAACCCCAGCCGACTTCTTGCAGAGGACAGGGTATCGTCTCCCCATCGAAGTGGAGTGGGAATACGTCTGCCGCGCTGGAACGACAAGCGCCTTTGGCTTTGGAGATTCGGAGGAATTACTGCATCGCTACGCTTGGTTTGTCAGCAACTCGCAGAATCGGACGTGGCCGGTAGGCCTATTGGAGCCGAATAGATTGGGCTTGTTTGACATGCACGGCAACGCTTGGGAGTGGTCGCATGATCTGTGGGACCCCAAGAGGGGCGACGGAGTTGATGTGGTGAGCAAAAATCAGGAGAGCCGTGTGTTGCGTGGCGGGGCGTTCAACTGCCTACCGGAGCTCGTCCGCTCGGCCGACCGCAGCGGCTACCAGCGGGGCACCCGTAGCCTCAGCCCTGGTTTTCGTCCTGCCAGAACTAACCCCTGATTTGTTTACCCCTTTACGTCCTCGTTGTTCGTCTTACCCGCCGTAGGCGGGTCGAAATTAAAAATCCGAAATCTGCCATTTTGGCAGCCTGATGTTCGTCAAAAAAGCGGAGTGCGTCGATGGCGAAAGCCGACGAACTGGTCGTCATCACCAAGACGTACGACCTGATCCTGTGGAGTTGCCAACACACCAGCCGTTTCCCCCGTCAACACCGCTTTGTCCTCGGAGAACGGCTGGAACGCACGCTCTATGACCTGCTGGAGACCTTGATCCAAGCCAAGTACACAAAAGAGCGGACGGCCTTGTTGGAAGCGGCGAATCTCAAGCTCGAAATCCTTCGTTTCCAAGTCCGGCTGGCCAAAGACCTGCTATGCCTGCGACCCAACAGCTACGAATTCGGCAGCAAACAAATTGACGAGATCGGCAAATTGGTAGGCGGCTGGCTACGACCACGCAAGGCTCCGTCATGAAGCGCCATGGGAAGCTATGGCCGCAACTGATCTCGTTCCAACATCTGTTGCGTGCCGCCAAGAAAGCCAAAAGAGGGAAGCGTTTTCGCCCCTCCGTGGCGAGCTTCGAGTTTCGCCTGGAACCGGAATTGTGGCAATTGCATGAGGAACTGGCTAACAAGACTTATCGACCGGGGAACTATCGATCCTTCTTCATCTTCGAGCCGAAGAAGCGACTCATCAGTGCCGCCCCCTATCGGGATCGCATCGTCCATCACGCCCTGACTGGGATTCTGGAATCGATCTTCGAGCCGGTATTCATTCACGATTCGTATGCCTGCCGCACAGGCAAGGGAACCCATGCCGCCGTGGATCGTTGCCAGCAGTTTGCGCGCCACTTCCGCTATGTGCTCAAAGCCGACATCCGCAAGTTTTTCCCCTCAATGGATCACGAAATCCTCAAGGCCCAGATCGCCCGCAAGATCAAAGACCCGGACGTGCTGTGGTTGGCTGCACTCATCATTGACCACAGCAATCCGCAGGAGGAAGTATTCGACTGGTTTGCGGGCGATGACCTGTTTAGTCCCAGCGAGCGTAGGCGGGGCATCCCCATCGGCAACCAGACCAGCC
>CAZUPX010000362.1:0-1816 GCA_964622155.1 uncultured Planctomycetaceae bacterium
CGTCTACGACGTACAGGCGCCAAGTGCCGTTCGGTGCCAAGCTGTTGAACACGTCAAGGCTGGTGCTGTAGATCCCTCCGGGGGCCGGCGCGGGGAAGGCGTCCGTCTCAACACCATAGTTCACCGGGCGGAAGACCCCGCTGGAGAGCTGCGAGTTCGGCAGTACGGCCGCGGCGCTCGAGGCAAAAGTTAGCGACAGGCCGTTGATAGCGCCGCCGCCGCCCGCGTCGGACATCAGCATGACGGCCTGGCCGCTGGGGCCCACCAGCGCTATGTCCAGATCGTCCGGCCAGGTGTGACTGAACCCATTAAGCCGGACCGTGACCTTGCTGATGGTTCCGCCCATACCCGCCACGTTCACGATCGAGGGATAGGGCGCGCCCGGCTGAATATCGAGAATCGACACCGCACCACCGGCAAAGGCCTGCGTCTGCCCGGATCCAGACGGCGACGTGGTACTCGTGAAGGTGTCCCCCACCCCGCCGACCGTCAGCGTCGTGTTGGTGCTCGTGGCGTTCGTCGCGGCACTCGTGTGCCGAACACAGACCGTCTGCCCGTTGCTGATCGTGCCGGCGGCGGTCGTGAACGTCGCGCCGCAGCCGATGGAGTACTCACCGCCCGCCACGCTGATGGGCGCCGCGGTGTTGATGCCCGCAATAGTCACGGTGTTCGAGACCTGCAGTGTCCCGACGGCCACGTTGTTGACATCAGTGAAAGCGAAGGCATCCGGCGTCGAGTCCGGTGGCGGGGGTGTCGTACTCGTGCTCGTGACCGTGAGCACCCAAGACGTGATCGAGCCGACATCGGCGCCTGCATCGTCCACGACGTACAGACGCCAGGTGCCGTTCGGTGCCAGGCCGTTAAACGCGTCGAGGCTCGTGCCGTAGGTCCCGCCGGGGGCCGGCGCGGGGAAGGCGTCCGTCTCAACACCATAGTTCACCGGGCGGAAGACCCCGCTGGAGAGCTGCGAGTTCGGCAGTACGGCCGCGGCGCTCGAGTCAAAAGTCAGCGACAGGCCGTTGATCTCGCCGCCGCCGCCCGCGTCGGACATCAGCATGACGGCCTGGCCGCTGGGGCCCACCAGCGCTATGTCCAGATCGCCCGGGTAGGTGTGACTGAGCCCATTAAGCCGGACCGTGACCTTGCTGATGGTTCCGCCCATACCCGCCACGTTCACGATCGAGGGATAGGGCGCGCCCGGCTGATTATCGAGAATCGACACCGCACCGCCGGCAAAGGGTGTACCCGTGGGTTCGGGAGGCGGTGGCGGTGGCGGTGGCGGTGGCGGAGTGCCGGCGAGGTTGGGTACCAACCGGACGCCGGTCGAGTGCCACAACGCCGAGCCATCCGACGAACTGTGGGGCAGATAGGCTTCATACCAGAGAACAGTATCTGCACTGACGATGTCCTCGAGGTCGTTGAAGGGCACCTGAGTGTTCGGACCATACGTCCAGCCGGTATCCTCGGTGCTGCGGTAGACGCGGCCGAACACCGTGTTGTTGCTGTAGGTCGTCACCGGAACGGTGGTGCTGCCGTCCGGAATGACAAAGTCCGGAAAGCCCGGTAGAACGTCGACCGAGAGCCCCGTGGTCGCATCGCGCACCCGCCAGGCGTGATTGGCCGCCGCTGCGGCGCCCCGATCAAACTCCGAGGTCAGCACCGCATAACCCGCGCCCGCATCACTGAGGAGCTGATCTCCAGCTGCGCCATCGAGATCGAAGTCGATCCGCCAGTTCGGGTAATGAATGTGATTCACCACGCACTGCAGGCCCTTGCTGTAGATATGGGCGTCGATCGTGCCGTCGGCCCCGAGGTA
>CAZUPX010000363.1:0-1510 GCA_964622155.1 uncultured Planctomycetaceae bacterium
TACGTCGGCGAACAGCACGGCGGCTTGGGCTTGCTCGTCGGCCATCTCTCTGGTTCCGTTTCCCTGGGGTCGTCCGCTATCTGTGCAATTTTACACGCCCCAAAAAAAAGGGGCGCCGAAGCGCCCCCCTTGCCCTGCTCCCGCCGCCCGGAGCCGCGGGTACCCCCGGCGGGGCCCTAGCAGCCCTCTCCCTCGCGGCTGTTGTTGAAGCACGCGGGCACCGAGATGCCGACGCCCGTCAGGCGGTGGTCCATTGGCGGCAGCGTCCCGACGTCGCCCGCGAAGCCGTACTCGATCTGCTCCGCGACACTGTCCGTACCGAAGGTCTTGGAGGCCTCGTCCGCCGCGGCCGCAGTCGCACTGGCCTGGGCCGCCGATGTCGCCAGAGTCGCTGTTTGCGCCGCAGTGCTGGCCGTGATCACAACCCCGCCCACGGAAAGATTGATCCGGCCGACGTCGGCCGGCAACAAGGCGAACGGATTGGCGACCGAGTTCGCCACCAGCTGCCAAGTCGTCGCTCCGCTGACAATCATCTGGCCCGAGTAATTGGTGAGGATGTTATTGGCAAGCAGCACGTTGTTGGTGCTGAAAAGAGTTCCGGTTGCGGCGGTAATCGAGCCGCCGCCGGTCTCAGTCAGCGACAATCCGCTGAGGTTCACCGTCTGGCCCGCTGCCGCTATGTTGGCGAAGGTCAGGGCGCCACTGGCAGTGAGGTTCGTCGTTCCGGTCGCGGTGATATTGCCGACGTTCATGGTGGTGCCCGACGTCAGCGTCGTCGCCCCGGAACCGATCGTGCCCGTGGTCAGGGCGCCGGTCGTGCTCAGCGTCGTCGAGGCCGCCGACAGATTGCCGGTCGTCAGCGAGCCGACCCCGGCGTTCATGTTCAGCGCGCCCGCGGTCGTGACGTTGCCGATCGTCGTCACGCCGTTCGACACCGTCGTCAGGCTGCCGGGGTTGGCGCCCGCCGTCAGCGCCAGCGCACCGCTATCCGTGATCGACACCGCCCCGGTGGTGGTGAAGGTCACCATGCCCGAGAAGTCGTTCGCGCCGGTCATCGTGATCGCGCTGTTGTTGGTCGACGTCAGGCTGGCCGTGGTGATCCCAGTGATTCCGCCAGCCTCGGTGATCGCGCCGCCGCTCGAGGCAACCAGCGCGCCGGTGATGGCGCCGGATCCCAGGTTCAGCGTGCCGACGCCAGTAGATGTCGCCGTCAGCGGACCGGAGAGCGACAGCGTACCGAGCGTGAGCCCGCCCGTGGCGTCGGAAATCTGCGTCGTGCCGCCGGTCAGATTCACGGTACCGGTGAAGTTGTTACCGCCGTTGGTCAGTGTGATGCCGCTTGCGCCCGCATTAATGGTTGCGTTGCCCACCGTCATTGCGCCGCCGGTGATCGCGCCGCCCGTGGACGCCACGATCAGCGTGCCCGCACTAACCGTGCCCAACGCAAGTCCGCCGGTGGCATCGACAATCGTCACCGTGCCCGTAGTGCTCGCGCTCACCGCACCGGTGA
>CAZUPX010000364.1:0-1554 GCA_964622155.1 uncultured Planctomycetaceae bacterium
TAGATCTTGTCGTCGGTCACATAGCTTTCGACCCATTGGATCTGGGACCCCAGAGCGCTGAGCACCCCACAAGACGTTTGCGATGCGGCTTTGAGTTGTTCGCCCGACAGCGACCCGGCACCCGGCATCTCGCGTTCGATGATATATCTGGGCATGGCAACATGACTCCTTGTGCGTGTCAGAGGGTTGGGTCGGCTCGGCTGACAACGATTGTGCAGAAACGACCCCGACCGTGCAATTGCCGTCCGATGCCTGGGCCTGGTCCCATCGCAACCGCATGATTGACGCCGACCATGCGGCTGCACATGATCATGAGCGTGTTCATCCCCATCTCAAGTAGCTCCAGCAACTGGTGCAAGATTGCCATGAGCGGTCCTCGAATGGCTTTCGGTTGGGCGTGCCTGGTCGTTTTGGCTGCATCGGCCATGGCCGCCGCGATCGACGTTCAGAACGTGATTGTTTATCGGCAACCCGGGCGGTTCGGCGGATGGCCGGCAAATCACGGCATGTGGAGCTGGGGCAACGAGCTGTTGGTCGGCTTCGGCGCAGGGTACTACAAGGACAACGGGCCCGAGTATCATGCCATCGACCACGAGCAGCCCGAAGAACACCTGCTGGCCCGAAGTCTCGACGGCGGGTTGAACTGGACAATCGAGAATCCGGCCGAGCGCGGCGAGCTACTGCCCCAAGGTCGAGCCTTGCATGGCACCGAACTACCGCGTGTCGTGCTGCCAGCCTGGACTGAGTGCCCGGGCGGGATCGACTTCGCGCATCGCGACTTTGCGATGACCTTGCGGATGACCGACGCCCACCGCGGACCAGCGCGGTTTTATTACTCGTACGATCGCGGGCACCACTGGCAAGGCCCGTTTCGATTTCCGTTATTGGGTCAAACAGGGATCGCCGCCCGCACGGACTACATTGTCAATGGCAAGCACGACTGTCTGGTCTTTCTGACCGCACCCAAAGCGGACAGCCGAGAAGGGCGGCCGTTTTGTGCTCGGACCACTGACGGTGGCAAAACCTGGACCTTCGTGTCATGGATCGGCGAGGAGCCACCGGGCTACGCGATCATGCCCTCGACTGTCCGGCTCTCGGGGCACGGTTTGCTGTCGGCCATCCGAGTCAAGAACAAGAAGAAGAGCTGGATCGACGCCTACGCCTCATCGGACGACGGCCAGCACTGGGAGCTGAGCAGCACGCCGGTGTTCGACACCGGTGAAGGTAACCCGGCCGCGATGCTCCGATTGGCCGACGGCCGCGTGTGCATCACCTATGGCGTTCGCGCGGCGCCCTTCGGCATGCGCGCCCGACTCAGCGGCGACGACGGTCGGACCTGGGGCCCGGAAATCATGCTCCGCGACGATGGCGGCGGCCGCGACCTCGGCTATCCTCGCAGCGTCCAACGTCCTGACGGCAAGATCGTGACGGTCTACTACTTCAACCACGACCCCAAGGAAACCCGATACATCGCGGCCACGATCTGGGACCCGAACGGGGTCAGCGACTAGCGGCGCTGTCCCCAACCCTCTCCCCTCGCGGGAGAGGGTGGCG
>CAZUPX010000365.1:0-1733 GCA_964622155.1 uncultured Planctomycetaceae bacterium
GACGCTCAGAAACCGGCGTCCCGCACCGCTCGGCTTGTCGACCTGCAAGAAGCTCGGCTCGGCAACCTGGCCGATGCCGTGATCCAGGCCGATCTGTCGCGAGCGGCGCAAGTCACTGAGGCCCATCAGTCTTCGACACCGCCGGCCGATCAAGCCGTGCTGGTGGATCTGGTCGTTCGAGCGGTTGGAAGTCAAACCGAGCACACCCTGGCGTTTTTGAGCTGCCTGACCGAATATAATCTGTCAGTGGCTGAGCATGTGCTGGTCACGTCGCCTGCCAACACACCGGGCGATGTACTGGCCCGCCAACTGGCGGCCGAGCGGGCCGCGCCGGATAAGTCATAAGGGTGGTTCGGTCGTTTTGTCGACAGGGGTGGCAAATCATGGCAATCGGAACGGCTGAGTTGGGCCCGTCGATTGCGCACCCGTTGCCGCGCGTGCAGCCGCTGCGGATTGGGCCTCTGGTCGTTGATCCGCCGGTGCTGCAAGCGCCGATGGCGGGATTCACGAACTATGCCTACCGCCAGGTCGTGCGCGAGTTTGGTGGCGTGGGTCTGCAAGCCACCGAGATGGTGCACGCCGGCGGTTTCCTGTGGATGGAGAAGGAAGAAGACGAGCTGCCCGAGCGGCTGTGGGGGGTTAAGGAAGAAGCCCGTCCGTTGGCCGTGCAGATTTGGGACAATGACCCGGCCACGCTGGCTCAAGTGGGTGCGAAGCTGGCCCATGAGTTCCGCGTGAGCGTGGTCGACATCAATTTCGGTTGCCCGGTGAAACAGGTCACCGAGAAGGCGCATAGCGGCTCGTACCTGTTAAAGTTTCCCGACCGCGTGGGCGCGATTGTGGAGCGGGTCGTGGCGGCGTGCGCTCCGGTGCCGGTGACGGCCAAGATTCGCCTGGGCTGCACGCGCAATTCGATTAATGCCATCGAGGTTGCACAAGTGGTCGAGCAGGCCGGGGCTGCGGCTCTCACCGTGCATGGGCGCACGGCGCAAGACTTCTTTTCCGGCTCGGCCGACTGGCAGCGCATCTCCGAGATCAAGTCGCACCTGCGAAGGATTCCGCTGATTGGCAACGGCGACCTCGACTCGGCTGAAGCCGTGCTGGCGGCGTTCACTCAGTATCGGGTCGACGGCATCATGATCGCCCGCGCCGCGCTCAATCGGCCTTGGCTCTTCCGCCAGATTCACGCCGCCTTGCGCGGTGAACCGATCCCGCCCGACCCGACCTTGACGGAAGAGCGCGATCTCATGCTGCATCACTACGATCTGGTTTGCCAACGCTTCGGCGTCACCAAAGGAACGGTCCTGATGCGCAAATATGCCTGCTGCTATGCGCAGGGCCGACCAGGTGCTCGTGAGTTTCGCACGCAGGTATCTCACGCCGCCACGACGGACGATTTCTATTCGATCGTCGAGCGGCACTTTCCGCGGCGCTCGGGTTAGTCGGCCGGGAGAACCAATTCATGCCGCAACTCTGGCTAGTGGCCGGCCGAATTGCGGTCGCTGCCCATTTCATGGTTCTTTCGCTCGCTGATTCTCGAGCGCAAGGTGTCGACGCCGAATCTTCAACGCAGACGCCCGCCGGCCGATGGCAAACCACCGGCTCGATGAGCGAGCGACGTGAGTATGCTGGCGGCGTTCGCTTGAACGACGGGCGGATTCTGGCAGTATCGGGTCATCCCCTGGAGGGCAAGTCGATCGCCAGCGCCGAACTTTACGACGCGCAAACCGGGA
>CAZUPX010000366.1:0-5713 GCA_964622155.1 uncultured Planctomycetaceae bacterium
GGGCTTCTCGCGTGTTTCCCCCGACTGCTTCTCCTTGCTCTTGACCTCAGGAAGCTCAGCCGCCGGTGGCGCGTAGATGACAGGAGACGTGAGCAGAGCTTCGTGTAGGCATTGCACGACACCCGAGTCGTTGGCCAGATAGATGCGGTCGCTGTGGCCGTTGATCAATCGCAATCCGCCTGGATCAAGCGGCATCGTGGCCAATCGCGTGCCGGTTTTGGCATCCAGCACAGCCATCCGGCCAACTCGATCGCTGGCATAGATGCGCGTCGGACTCGTCGAGAGAAATTGCTTGATACCGGGGGCAAACCACAATTGGGCTCCTTGCCGTGCATCGAGGCAATACATGCCAGCGATCTCGGATATCACGTACACCTTACCTTCGATGGCCACCGGCTCGGCGTAGATCGCGTCACCTGTCGTAAACCTCCAGTTGATTCTGCCGGTCGACTCGTTCACTGAGTAGATGTTTCCATCCGTCGAGCAGGCAAACAAATCCGGCGTCCAATAAGCGGGGCGCGATTGAATCGCGTTGCGTGTCTCGAGGCGAAAACGAATCGTTAGCGCGACAGGATCGGCGACGAAAAAGTGGCCTTTTTGCGTCGTCCAACTGACGGTCTGGGGTGTGATCATGGGCGGACTTTGCACGCGTCCGGCCGAGCTATAGACCCACGGCGCCTGCTTGACGCCTTTCTTCAGCTCGTAGCCTTCAATCTGGCCGTTGAGCATCGGGACAAACACATGCGTGGCCGTCAAGCCGGGGCCCGCGCCGGGGCTGCCAGTGAGCCGCTTCTGCCACAGAATCTCTCCCGTGCCTCGATCCAATGCGTAGAGCTCAGAGCCATTGACGATGATGACGTATTCTTCGTTGGACGCCGGCTCGGTGCTGACCCGTTGCGGCGGGCCAACCTGCGTGGACCAGAGAACACGTCCGGTCTCTGGATCGAGCGCGCTGGCCAAGTTGCGCCGCGTCTGCGCCAAGAGCATTCCGCCGTCGAGATGGATGTACGTGATCGGGCCGGTGGCCTGGCCGGCGCCGACCTGGGCAAACCACGCTCGCGTCAGCCCGTAACGGGCAGCCGTCGTCTGCGGCACGAGGTTTTCTGCCAGGCACGTTGAGGCAGCCAGAAAGGTCAAAAATGCCGTCACAGTGCAGCTCTGTTTTGCGCGGATCATGTTTGCTTGCACTCGTTGGACGTCTTGCACCTGCCGCGCGGCGATCTTATCCGGCCCCTCGGGCGGCCATCCTCCATCATAGTCACCCCCGTGGAGAAAACCTCCATAAAACTGGCCGCCATGCGGCGCGGATCCCGTCGCTTGCAAATTCTCTTGGCCACGCCGGGGTGCCGCTCGCGGCGGATTGCACCCCAAGCTGGTACCCTCGGTATCTACTCGATCGGCGGCACCCACCCATAGACCAACGCGGGCGGCATGTCCTACCATGATCGGATTCGCACTCGGGCAGGGGAAGGCGTGCCGATGTCCGCTCGTCAACTCGACACTGAGAAGCCTCCAGCCTTGCAGGAATTGCTGGGCTATCTGAATTATTCGTCCGGCATGCCGGATCCGCAGTTCTTGCGAGGATTGAACGAGCTGGTTGGTGCGATCGAAGCGGACGGCCCTGTGCCGGGCGACATGCTGAGTTCAGTCCGTGCGGCCTTAAGCGGACGGCTTGAAGTACTGGCGGGGCGGTCGCCGGCCTTTGCCGACGTGGAACAGGCACGAGCCGTTCTGCGCCTGGCGTTGGAAGAATTCCCCACGCGTTACCGCGCATACCATCGAGACTTGTTGTTCCATCAAAGCGACGAAGCGATTTGGCGGCCGTTTTTCCTGGGTCGAGTGATCGAAGCCATCCTGCAGCAAGGTGGACCGTGGGACGAGACGGATCGGATCGTCGATGGGGCGATTGCCCGGCTTAACGACTACATCGGCCATCGCCCGGTTGCCGTGTTGCGCACCGCCCAGCGAATCGAGCCCTACGCGCACGAGTGGATTCGGCCAATCCCGCTGTTTGTGCGGGGCGCCGGCGTGAGCGCAGGCAAGTATCGCCCAATCGTCGAGCTGGCACTCGAGATTCTTCAGACGACCGATCGAGCACTGCTCGATCAGGCATACTTTGACCCGGAGCTGCTCGACGAGCTGGCGCTCGACCCGCGGGCCTACGATTTCGATCATCCGGTCAATAAACGGCCCAACTATCACTTCGGCCAGTGGGACCCACACCACATCGACAATCAAGGGAGATATCGGCGATTCGTCGTGCAGCAGGTGACGCTTGACGTACTTTTGGAGCGGATTGCCACAACGCGCGACATTCCGCGGGATGAGCTTGTGCTTGAAGCAGCGGCGGTGTTGTCCGGCACGATGCTGATGGCCTCCGGCACAAGCGGCAACGGGCCTGATGCCCACGATTCGGCGACCACGCTCAGCACACTGTTGCCGCGCATCGCCGCGTATCGCGACCAGTTTTACGAACGATTTGTCAGCGAACGCTCCGGATCGCACGGTGAACGTCTGCGGGCCGAGGCCTTGGCCGGCAAGCAACCTCTGGCCGGCGCGCGGCAACACCTGAATCAACAATTGGCCCGCCGCCGCGCCTCGCAGCTTGAGCACGTGCATCTGGCGCTGTTGTTCGCCCGCATGGGTCATCCTCAAGCGGCACTCGAGCAAGCGCAGATCGTGCCGGTCGCGGCGGCGCGCATGACCTGCGAAATCCAGTGTCGGTTGACTACCGCGCACCTGGCGATCGATCGAGGACGACTCGACGAGGCCTCGCGAATGATCGACGAGCTGGAAGGCTTTCTCGATCGGGCGATCGAGTGTGGGGCGCTGGTGGACCCGTGGAACATTCTGGGATTTCAAGGCCAGTTCAGCCTGTTTCCCGCGCCGGAAAACAGCGTGCCCGATCACCGCCTCGACCAACTGGTGGCGCTGATGGAGCAAATTGTCTCCCTGTACTCGCGGTTGTGGAGCGAGGCTGCGGTGCGCGATGACGCAGGATTGCAAACCGACCTGGCCGGCCGCATGGCCAGGTTGACCGAATGGTGGGACAAATTCGCACCCACGAGTGTCGAGAGCATCGAATCGTTCTCGGGATCCGAAACCTGTGATTCGGCGCGCGAAGTGGCGGCGGCGTTGCGCGCTTTTCACGAAGCAGGAGCCGCGGCCGGCGATATCGCGTTCTGGCGCAAGCGAGTGTCACACTTCAACTCGCCCAAGGCGTACGCCCTGGTGGTGGACGCGCTAGTCCAAAAGCCCGACCTGGTCGCCGCGCGGGCCTTGCTGATGCAATGGCTTAGCCAGGCCGGACTGATTCCGCTGCGGCAAGGCGAGTATTCATTCCACAGCCTGGCGGAGCGCTGGCTCGACCATGTCTGCCGAGGTCGCGGCGATGCTAGTGCGCTCACCCCGACTCATGACGGAACGCGGATGGTCGAACAATTCTTCGATCTGTTGGAAGCCAACGCCGAGGATTTCTGGCAAGTACCCAGCTTGGAACTCCTGGGTGCGTCTCAGCGAACGCCAAATGACAATCTCCCGGACGACAACAACGACGATAAGGACGACGAAAGCCTGTATCAAGCCGCGTACGACGACATGGTGTACATCGACAGCACCAGCGACGGTGTCGAATCCGACATGCTCGAAGCGGGCGGCGCGGGCGCAACCGATTTTGAGTTGGACGAAGAGGCCCGCCGGGCCGGCGAACGGCTGGCGTTTCTGCGCACCGTGATTTCGCTGTGGAAACGGGCGTCACTGGCCTTCGGACCGCAATCCGACGCGCCGTTGGCGCCAGAGACCCTCGGGCGTTGGCTGCAACAGGCCACCGACAACGAGCACGGTTTACTCGATCTTCTGAAGGCGGTGGTTGAGCGACGAGTTCCACCACCCTCGAGCAGCCGAGACTCGTTGTTGGAGTTCGATCGCCGGCGCGGCGTCAAAGAGGCGCTGAGCGAGAAAATCCTGGCCACGGCGATCGACACCAGTGATGCGGTCCGCGCGATGCGCGCGGCGTTGCCGGCTGTCGATAGTCCGCCGCCTGACGCGACGGTCTTCGACCAGGTGCTGCATGGCGTATTGCGCGGCGACCGAGTGTGCGTTGCGCGACTTTGGCCGAAGTTTCTCGATAGCCTGCGGTCGCAGCCGCTGTTGTACGTGCCGCTGTCCAAGGGAGGCGATCCCGCACGGCTCGTGCAGGCTCGCGCACTCGGGCAAACTCTGCGCGACCTGGTCGAGTGGCTGCCGAGATTGGGATTGCTAGGCCAGACATGTCAGTTGATCGAAGCCGCGCGGCTGATGGAGACGGCCAACCCAGTCGGATCTGGAGCGATCAGCGAGTTCGATCGACTGTTCGTTTCGGGATACGAGGCGATTGTCGATTCGCTGCTAACCGTCTCGGCCAGTTGGGGCGATGACAGCGCGGAGCCTGACAAGCCCGACAACGACCTTGTCGAATGTCTCGAACAGGTCACCGAGTCGCTGCTCAAACAATGGCTGGCCCATAGTCGCACGCTGCGACTGTCGGCGCTGGAGCGCATTGCCGACGAAAAGTCGTGGAACTCTCTCGTCGGCTTCATTCAAACCTACGGCGGTGAGCTGTTCACACAACGATTTCTCAATCTTGGCAACCTGCGGGCCATCTTGCACCAAGGGGTTGAGGCGTGGCTGAGGGGGCTGGAAGAAGATCCGGATGCGATCGATCGCCCCGCACTCGTCGACGATCTGGGCGCGAAGCTGCCTCGCGCCGAGGCCGTCAAACATTTGACGCTGGTGATCGAAGCGATTGTCGAAAACTATGCCGAGTACCGCGATTACAATAGCACCACGACGCAGTCGGATCGCGGCGACTTGCTGTACACGTTGCTGGATTTCTTGAGACTGCGAGTTCACTACGATCGAGTGGCGTGGCATTTAAAACCCGTGCTCGCAGCGCACGCGATTTTGGTGCGTCGTGGCCGTGCCGCGGCCGCCGAAATGTGGCGCCGTGCACTGGCCGAGCGCACCGCCGAGTTAGCCGACACGCTGCTAAACCGTTGCACCGAGCTGCGCAAAAAGTATGCGATGCGATTACCGACGGTCGCCGATCGAATCGCCGAACGGTTCGTGCTGCCGGTAGCGATCGACCGCGTCCGGGCTTTGATCAAGCCCGCCATGGCTGAGGTCCGGCAGCCGTGCGATTCGAGTTCGCCCCACGACGGCGCGTTTGAGCAGTTGCGGCAGGAGACCGATGAGCTGACGCAAGAGCCGACCGGAGTCGGGCTGGACGTGCCGGCGTGGCTGGTGTCGCTCGAACAGGAAGTCGACGCGCAACAACTCGTGGCGCTGGATCGTCAAAGCGTCGACGACCGCCGTCTGCCCATCGCCCAAATCAACCTCACGCTTGAGGAAGTGCAGAGCCAGTTGGCCGGCTGGGAAGTGCAGCAGTAGTGGCCAGGAGACGCGAGGCGGGCCGGGCTGATCTCTCGTTGAGCACTGAGACGCGCGCGCTACGGCCAACGTCCCGCCAGCCATTTTTTCCGCCGGGGGGGAGGGTGACCGGCTGGCCGGACCACCGCGCGGGCATCGTGCGCCAAGTGTGAGCGTCACGTTTGTGGTTAGTTTGGGTAATTTTTCCAGAAGGATTCCCACTGGCCGGGCTGGCTGAGGTACAAGGCGCGGAGGTGGCAGACGGCGTCCGAGCCGTCTTCGCCCCAACGCATGCCGCTGCCTTTGA
>CAZUPX010000367.1:0-1870 GCA_964622155.1 uncultured Planctomycetaceae bacterium
GGGGGGCGGCGACTCGAAACCCTCCCACACCGGTGCCGCGCTACCCGCCCACCCGTAGTTGCCCGCTACGACGCCATCGTTGATTTCCTCCCAGGCACCTTCACCCACGTCGTTGATGAACATCCGATTCGTGCCGCTCTGGAAGGCAAACGTGTACGGATTGCGCAGACCTAGCGCCCAAATCGACCCTTGCCAGTCGCCGGCACTGCCGGTGTAGAAGGGGTTGTCGCTGGGGTTGCTTCCATCGAGGTTCAGCCGCAGGATCTTTCCAAACGGCGTGGTTGTTATCTGCGACACGTGCGACGCCTGACCCACTGCGTCGTAGTTGTGATCGCCGACGGCGACGTACAGCTTGCCGCCGGGACCGAAATGAACTGCGCCGCCGTTGTGATTGGTGTCGCCGTCGGTGCCGGGGTTGTTGTCTTCGTCTTCCGGCGGCAGTTCGCGCAGAATCAACTGACTCGACAGCGTGGGCGTGGTCGTGCCGGCACCGGTGACGGTAAAGCGGCTCAGCCGGTTATTGGCCGGATCGATGCCGCTGGCTCGCGGGGTCGTGTAGTAGAGGTAGATGTAATCGGTGTTGGGACCTGCGCCGTCGTAGTTGGAGTCGAACGTGATGCCCAGCAATCCCCGCTCACCAGCGGAGTCCACGGTCAGGGTCAGGGCCGTGTGGGTGGTGCCGTCGCTGCGGACCAGCTTCGCCAGCCCTCCTTTCTCCAACACCCAGAGCTGGCCGGTGGGCGAGAACTCCATGGCCGTCGGCGAGGAGAGATTGCTGTTCGTCGTGACCAGCGTTTCGCTAAAACCCCCTGGCAGCATGGTCAGCGCCAGACGCTCTTCCAGCAACTCCACGTCGAGTCGCGTCCGAAGGCGTCCCCGCTGCGAACGGCGGCAGCGCGTGGCTGCCATGTTGATCTTGTCGACGAGGGATCTCCAACTTCCCTCTACGTTGGAACCCATGGCCGCACTCTCCGTTCGGCGAAAGAGTGTCATCGGCCCGCAACTTCAACCGCGCGAGCGTTCTCGATCGGCCGAAATTGAACGCAAGCCCCGATTGTTGCAATGCGACCCCTACGGCCCTCTGGCCGTAGTGGAATGACTCCAGAGGACGAAAGACCGCTGTTCCGACCGTTGAGATGCTAATAGGTTTTATAGTCAAACGCCAAGGTGTCATTCCACCCCCCCATCGCGGCGCACACTGCAGGTCGGGTGGACGAGTACGTCGCAGGTGAACACAATTGGGGCTTGCATTTTTCACCCTATTGCAGTGACCTCCGAGGAAGCAATTCAGCCATGGGCGTCTTCAAACGACTCGATCACGTTTCGATCGGCGTACACGACTTGCAGGCGGCGAAGCGGTTGTTCGTCGATGTCCTGGGCGGCCAGCCGCTGCGGGACGTGGGTTCCAACAAGGACGAAAACTTTAGCTGGGTGACCTTGAACCTCGGGGGCAAAAAGGTCGAACTGGTCTCGCCGATCACTTCGGGCGAAGGGGGCGTCGGCCGTTACCTGGCCAAGCACGGCGAGGGCTTTCATCACCTCTCGATCAGCGTCGAAAACCTCGATGAAGCCGTCGCCTACTTCAAGTCGCACGGCCTCCGCGTTTTGGCGTACAGCACCGCCAATCCACAGTGGAAGCACTGTTATTTGCACCCGCAAGACACGCATGGTGCGCTGGTGCAGGTGTTCGAAGAGAACGATCACACGCTGGCCGGGGCAGGGTAGGGGGAGCGCTTGGCGTCCGCATGAGGCACGCTGGGTGCCACAGACAAGGAAAGACCGGATTCTGAAACGCAGAGGTCGCTGAGAACGCGGAGAGTATTATTATGATAACGACTTAAGCTCTGCGTCCTCCGCGTTCTCTGCGTTT
>CAZUPX010000368.1:0-2078 GCA_964622155.1 uncultured Planctomycetaceae bacterium
CAGACCGTTGTCGCCGCCGAGCGTGACTTCGACAAATGGCACGCCCCGCTCTACCAGCCGCCGGGCCAAGAGGCAGCCCTGGCCAAAACGATTGCGGCCGTACGCGTCGCGAACTTCGGCAGTCTCTTCGTCAAGATCGAACGCCTGGGTGGCCTTCGAGCGCATCAGCAGCACGGCCCGATCGTAAGCCGTCTTGTAACCCACGGCCGGAGCACCTGAGTGCCCGGCGATGAAACGATCGTTGAGCGAATTCAAGATTCCAAGCCGGGCGCCGATCGTGTCGTCGGACAAGTTCGTCGGCGGCGTCAAGTCGGCCACCTTCAGGTCG
Source organism: uncultured Planctomycetaceae bacterium (assembly GCA_964622155.1). GTDB lineage: Bacteria > Planctomycetota > Planctomycetia > Pirellulales > PALSA-1355 > CAZUPX01. The sequence goes on from CAZUPX010000368.1 coordinate 329, forward strand.
TAGTCCTTGTCGTCGCCATCCTCGTTCGGACTGCGACGCGCCTCGCCGACCAGCAGTGGTGCATACTGCGAGCCCAAAAAGCCGGGGCCGTAAGCCGCCGGATTGAGATTGCGATAGGGAGAGACACTGACAAAGCTCGGCAACTCGGCTGCCGGGTCTCCCAACTCCTTGGCCACCAGCGATCCTAGCGTCGGATAACGGACGGGCGGCTGCGGCAAGTAGCCGTTGCGCAGCAGGTAGGTCGCACGGCCGTGGTCCCCTTCCTTGGTGCTCATCGAGCGAATGATGGCCAGGTGGTCGGCCTGCGCGGCGATTTTCGGCAAGTGTTCCGAGATCTTGATGCCGGGCACGCTCGTGGCGATCTCCTTGAACGAGCCGCCGTTCTCATGACCGGGTTTGAGATCAAACGTATCCATCTGGCTTGGCCCGCCGTTCATCCACAACAGGATGCACGACCGCTTCCGCTGGGGCGCCGGCGTGCCGCGGGCGATTGACTCGAGCCACGGCAGTGTCGTCGCGCCAACAAAGCCGGCCCATGTCCAGCGGAGCATGTCGCGACGCGAGAGTTCGGATGAGCGTGACAGAATGGTTTGCGTCATAGTTCGAAACCTCGCGCCCGTACTAATGATTCAGTGCAAACTCCGCACTATTGAGCAGCGCCCAAAACACATCGGCCAGAGCCTTCTTCGGGTCGTGGTCGGCGCCGTCGCGCTCGACGTGCTCGACGAGCTGACCGAGCTCTTCCGGCGCCGGCTTGCGCGCCAGCGCCGCCATGAACAACGCTTCGACGCGCTGGTCGGTCTTCAAGAACGGTGCATCGGCCACAGCCATCAGGGTTTCGCTCTTGGACAGGTCCGTGGCGTCGCTCACCAATTGGCCGTTCATCAGGGCCAGCGCTTGCAAGATCGAGGTCTCGGCTTCGGTCCGCGGCACACTCTGGTCGGCAAACCGATTGCGAAACTCGGCGGCGGCACTGGTCATGTCGACCACCGGCATGCCACGCCTCGTGGTCCGCGGCGCCTCCCGAAAGCCGGTCGCTTGCACGATGCTGGCAAACAGTTGATCGGCCGTCATTCTTCGCAGCGGCATACGCGCAAACTGCGTCAGGTCATCGTCGCCTCCGGAGCCGGAGCGGCTCGACAGTTGATACGCGCGCGTGGCGGTGATCGCCCGCACGAGATAATTCAAATCGAAGTGGTGCAGCGCAAACTGGCAGGCCATTTCGTCCAACAATTCTGGGTGCGATGGAGCGTTGGCCTTGTCCAGGTCATCGACCGGTTGGACAAAACCACGACCCAGAAAATGGTCCCGCATGCGATTGACCGCCGCGCGGGCGAAGAAGGGATTATCGGTCCGAGTGATCCAACTCGCGAGCAACTCGCGCTTGTTCGAGCCACCAGACCAGTCGGGCTGCGATCCGTCGAGAAACGCGGGCTCGACGACGATCTGTGTTTCAGGAATCAAGATTGCGTTCGCGCTGCCCGAGGGTGGTTTGACGACGGCAGTCTGCGGCGCCTTGTCAAAAAACGCGGCCAGCGACCAGAACTCGCGCCGCGTCCAATGTGCAAACGGATGGTCGTGACACTGGGCACATTGCACCTGCACCGCCAGAAAGATTCGCGTCGTGCTGGCCGCGATCTGCTCGGGCTTTAACTCATTGGCTTGAAAGAACGCAGCCGGGCTGGGCAGCACCGCGCGGCGCTGATTCGGTTGCCCGGGTTGCATCGCCGTCTCGACCGGCGCAGTCAAC
>CAZUPX010000369.1:0-5388 GCA_964622155.1 uncultured Planctomycetaceae bacterium
AAGGCGTGCGTGCGCTTGCGGGCGTGTCGCTCGAGGTCGAGGCCGGACAGTTCGTGTCGATTGTCGGGCCGTCGGGTTGCGGCAAGAGCACGCTGTTGCGGCTTGTCGGAGGACTGATCGCACCCAGCCGGGGCCGCGTGACGCTTTCGGGGCTCGACGCGCTGGTGGCCCGGCGCCGCGGTTTGGGCCTGTCGTTCGTGTTTCAGGATCCAACGCTGTTGCCGTGGCGCAGTGTGAGCGGCAATGTGCGGCTACCCTTGGAGCTGGCTGGCGCGCCGCGCGACGCGCGCGAAGCACGAATCGCCGCCGTGCTCCAGATGGTCGGCCTGTCCGACTTCGCAAGCCGCTATCCTAACGAACTGTCCGGCGGCATGCGAATGCGAGCCTCACTGGCCAGGGCGCTGGTGATCGAGCCCAGGCTGTTGCTATTGGACGAACCGTTCGCGGCGCTCGACGACATGACGCGGCAATTGCTGGGGGAGGAGTTGTCGCGACTGCACGCGGCCCGCGGTTGGACCGGCGTTTTTGTGACGCACAACATCGCCGAGGCCGTCTACTTGAGCCAAAAGGTGCTGGTGATGAGTGCCCGCCCAGGACGAATCGTGACGGCGATTGACGTTCTTTTTCCAATGCCGCGCAGCGTCGAGTTGCGATCGCAAGCGGAATTTGCACGACTGACGGGGGAGGTGTCGGCGTGCTTGCGGAGGACCGTGCCGTGAAGCAGGCTCAGGTCACAGCATGGCTGTTGCGGGTCGCGCTGCCGCCGGTGGCGTTCTTTGCCATTGTTGTCGCGCTGTGGCAGGCGGCAACCACGGTGTGGGAACTGCCGGCATACCTCGTGCCCTCGCCCGGCCGCGTGTGGAGCGCGGCGCGCGAGCATGCCGGAGACCTCCTTTCGGCGACGAAACTGACAGCCGGCGCCGCGCTGTGCGGGCTGGCAGCCAGCCTGTTGGTTGGCACGGCGCTAGGTCTGATCTTTGCGCAGTCGCGCATCATCGAGCGGAGTATTTATCCCTACGCGATTTTTTTGCAGACCGTTCCCGTAGTAGCCATTGCTCCATTGGTCGTCTTGTGGTTTGGATATGGGTTTGCCAGCGTCGTGATGGTGTCGTTCATCTTGAGCTTGTTTCCGATCATCACCAACGCGACGGCCGGGCTGACGCGAGTCGATCCTCAACTGATCGAGCTATTCGCAATTCACAACGCCTCGTGGGTCCAGATGATGATCAAACTGCGACTGCCCAACGCCGTGCCGTATCTGGTGACGGGTGTAAAGATTTCGTGCGGCCTGTCGGTCATCGGGGCGATCGTCGGCGAGATGTTTGCCGGATATAACACCGACCGCTACGGCCTGGGGTACTTGATCCGCATGACCACCGAGCGCGTGGACACGGCTTACGCGTTTGCCGCAGTTCTGGCGTCGACGGCCGTGAGCATCGCCGTCTTTGCTCTGGTGACGTCGATCGGAGCGACGATCCTGGCCCGCTGGCACACGAACCAGCCGAGCGCGTCGGCGATTGAGAATTGAACGAGGAGCGCGTGTATGCAGTTCGATCAAGTGGTGCGACCAACCCTCCCTTCTCCCCTCGTGGGAGAAGGGTTGGGGATGAGGGGGACGGAGTTGTGCGAGCGTATCGCCGGCTCGCAACGCGCCCCCTCGCCCGGCTCGTTCCTCGCCACCCTCTCCCACAAGGGGAGAGGGGTGTTCGTTCTCGTTGCGCTGCTGATGGTCATGATTCACGCGGGTTGCGGTTCCGGCGGGTCGAAGCCGCGCGAGACTTCCCCCAGCGGCGATCCGGCGCTGCGCCCGGTGAGCTTGCAGCTCAATTGGTATCCCGAGGCCGAGCATGGCGGGTTTTATGCGGCGCTGGTGCACGGTTATTATCGCGAGGCAGGATTGAACGTCACGATCGTTCCGGGCGGCACCGACGCGCCGGTGCTGCAACAAATCGGCCGCCGCGCCGTCACCTTTGCTGTCATCAACGCCGACAATATCCTCTTTGGCCGGGCGCAGCAGGTGCCGGTCGTGGCGCTGATGGCCCCGCTGCAAACGAGCCCCCGTTGTTTGATCGTGCATGAAAGCTCGGGCATTCGCGGATTCGAAGATCTGAAGAACATGACCATCGCCATGTCGCCCGGCGCCGCCTTCGCACAGTACCTGCGTTATAAGCTGCCGCTCGAGGGCGTGCGGATCGTGGCCTATTCGGGCAACGTCGCTCAGTTTCTTTTGGACAAGAACTTCGCGCAACAGGGTTATGTCTTCAGCGAGCCATTCATCGCCCGCAAGGAAGGGGGCGATCCAAAAGTGCTGATGGTTTCGAACCTGGGGTTTAACCCTTACACCAGCTTGCTGTGCGCGCACGACGAGCTGCCGCGCGAGGATCCGCAACTGGTGCGCAAGATGGTCGCGGCCTCGGTGCGCGGCTGGGCCAGGTATATTGAGTCACCTGACGAGACCAACGCGTACATTCATCGTGTGAATCCGCAGATGGATTTGGATATTCTGGCTTACGGCGCCGCGACGTTGCGAGCGTTGGTACTCGACGAATCGGCTCGCGAGCATGGCGTCGGCACGATGTCGCCGGCCCGTTGGCACTCGCTCGCCGATCAATTGGTCGAGAGCGGCCAACTCAAGCCCAAGGCGGTTGATGTCGAGGGGGCGTTCACAACCGAGTTTCTGGAAGCCAAATAACCGCGCGCAGTACACGGCACTCTGACGCCTCGCACCTGTCCATGTCTCAACACAATCACAATCACGCTCACGACCACCATCACGCGGCACGGGGCGAGAACCGCGCGCGCCTGGCTTGGACGCTGGCGTTGACACTGGTCTACATGTTGGCCGAGGTAGTGGGCGGGTACCTGGCCGATTCGCTGGCACTGTTGGCCGACGCCGGACACATGTTTTCCGACGCGGCGGCGCTGGGCTTGAGCCTGTTCGCCGCCTGGATCAGCACCCGCCCGCCCACGCCACAGCACACCTACGGTTACTACCGCGCCGAAATCCTGGCGGCGCTGGCCAACGGTGCCACCCTCGTAGCCATCTCGATTTTTGTATTCGTCGAAGCCATTGGCCGGTTGAGCGAGCCACCCCCGGTCCAAGGGCTGCTGATGCTGTCGATTGCCGCCGGCGGGTTGGTGATCAACCTTGTCGGGCTGGCGATCTTGCAAGGCGGCAAGACCGACAACCTCAACATGCACGGCGCGTGGTTGCACTTGCTCACCGACGCACTGGGCAGCGTGGCCGCGCTCGTGGCCGGCGGCCTGGTTTGGTGGTTCGGCTGGAATTGGGCCGACCCGGCAGCCTCGATCCTGATCGGACTGCTGGTGATCTATTCGTCGTGGAACCTGCTCAAGCAGGCGATCGCCATCCTGATGGAGAGCACGCCGCGGCACCTGGACGTCGACCAGGTGCGCAGTGCCATGGCCTCGTGCGCCGGTGTGACCGGCGTTCACGACCTGCACATTTGGACCATCACCAGCGGCATGGAATCGCTCTCGGCCCACGTCGTGCTCGAAAGCGGCCACATAGCCCACGACGCGCTCGACGCTTTGCGACAGATTCTGCACGAGCGTTTTGGCATCGACCACATCACCATTCAGATCGAGCCCAGCGGACAGCAGGAGTGTAGAACTTCGTTCTAGGGACCAGGGGCCGGGGGCTAGGGTCTAGAGAAGACAAGGAAAGCGCCACGCAGAGTCTGCGAGTAAGCGACTGTTCCTCGTAACGAGTCCCTAGTCCCTGGCCCCTCGCCCCTATCTTTACACCATTTCCCGCTTCCTTCGAATGAACTTCAAGTGGTGCTCCAGGTGCCCGGCGTACGAGTCGACCAGTTCGGCAAGGGTCATGCGCCCGTGTTCGTTGTGATTGCCGGTGCGGTCAAAGGAATCCTTGGGCAGGCGCCTTAATATCTCAGCTGTGAGTTGGCGGTTCTTCTCGAACACGTCGCAGGCCACTTGCGGGTCGAGCTGGTCATAGAACAGGCTATTGGCAAAGGCCGTCTCATCGTAGCCGATCAGCGTGGGAGGGTTCGTTTCGGCGGCGACCCGTTTCATTCGGTCCGAGCCGATCAAGTCGCTATCCATCATGTGGATCACGATCTGCTGGATGGTCCACGTGCCGGGCACTGGACATGCGTTAAGTTGCTCGCGGGTCAGGCCTGCAATCGATGCGCGGAGTTTGCCCGCGCCGGCGGCATACTGCTCGATTAGTTCGCGGTTCATGAGTTTTTCCTGGCACGAGATATTGAAGCGGCCCGCGGAAACAATGAGTATACTAAGGTCCGCAAGTGGACACTCCGAGTGAGACAATAGTTCGCCTCGATGTGAGGTCGAATCCACGATCGGGGAGCTCATTTCATGACAGCCGACGCCAGTTCTACCATTTCGACTTTTCACGCCGCTTACGCAGGTGTCAATGCCGGCTCGCGCAAGGGGCTTGTCGCGGTGTGGATCCTTTGGGCCGGGCTGCTGGCGGCGGCCATGACAATCGGAAACATGGGCGAAGGTCACGGCTCGGCCGCGGCCACCGCGGCGCGGATGGGCTCGTCGCTGGCGCTGGTCGTCGCCGGGTGGTTGGCCTACGCCTGGTGGCGCAACATGCCCTGGGGTTTCTACACGACCTGCATCGCCATCGGCATGACGTTGGGAACGATCGGTGATTTCTTTAATGCCGGCCTGCTCGAGTTCATTCCGCTGCCCGACCCGGTTTTGGGTGGAATCGCCGCCTTCGCGCTGGGTCACATCGCGTACATCACCGGCTGCCTCAATCTCGCCCGAGTGTCCGGCTTGACCGATCGACGCACGCTCATCGGTGCCGTCGCCTTCTGGCAATTGGTGGGTCTGGTCGGCTGGTATGTCGTGGCCTTCGAGGGCACCGAGCACCGCGATCTTGTCTGGCCGGCCCTGCCCTACTCGCTGCTGCTGGCCGGCACGGCCGGACTGACGAGTGGCTTGGCGCTTCAAGATCGGCGATTGGCAGGTTTGGCGCTGGGTGGGGCGCTATTTCTGGCCAGCGACCTGATTCTGGCTTGCGGGCTGTTTCGCGGCCACGTGCCCCACCAGACTGAGTGGGTTTGGATGACCTATGGGCCCGGTCAAATGTTGATCGTTTATTCGGTGATCGCCGCCGCGGCGGTCATCTGTCGGGCCACGCGGCCGGTCGAGCGATAGAATTGAGTTGAGTTGTGGACTTGTCTGCACTCTTCGGGAAGCCGACGGTTGCGACTACGCTAACCCGACGCGCAAGTTTTGATGTTGCGCTTTTGAGGTGCGACAGTGAAAATCGCCCTGAAAACGCGACGGTAAGCGTGCTAATCACCCGTTTTCTCAAACTAATCGTGAAGCGATCTATCCTCTTGCGTGCCAACGCAATACTTAGCAGTCATA
>CAZUPX010000370.1:0-4065 GCA_964622155.1 uncultured Planctomycetaceae bacterium
CGGCGAGCGGGCAGGAATTGGCGTCCATCGCCGCTCATCGCAGTTGCGTGAACGCCGTTGAATATACGCCCGACGGGCAAATTCTGGTCAGCGGCAGTTGCGACCATTCAATCAAACTCTGGCAGGCGGCGACACACGAATTACTGGCCACGTTGGAAGGTCATCCCGCTGAGGTGCGGTGCCTGGCCATCTAGCCCGACGGACGCTTGCTGGCCAGCGGCGGCAACGATCCGGTTGCGCGGGTGTGGGACTTGCAGACTCGAAAAGTCGCAAAAAGCTTCGATTCGGGCGACAAGACAATCGATGCTCTCGTCTGGCGGCACGATGGCCGGAAATTGGTAGCCATGGCGTCGAAACGCGTCCTGATCTGGGACCTTGATAACGAGCAACAAGTCGCGGATAGCGTTGTTGCCGCTGCCACGGCCATTGCAATCCCACCCACAGGCCCCGAAATCTTCATGGCGTCGACCGCCGGAACCATCGAGGTCTTTGCCGATCGCTTCGGCTCTCCCATTGAGTCGATTCGCGGGCACAACAGCGGCGCGGCAACCACGGCGCTGGCGTTTTCATCCGACGGCCGGTGGCTCGCTTCAGGAGTGGGCGACAACACCATTCGCATCTGGAACCGCGGCCAGGAACCGTTGAGGGAAACGCTGACTGGGCACGCGGGGCGGATTCAATCACTCGCCTTTGCTCCGCACGGCGATCTGCTGGCCAGCGCCAGCTTCGACGGAACGATCAAGCTCTGGAAACCGCGGCGAAGCGCGATACCGGCGCAACAGTCTGACTTCTTTCTTCTGGGTGTGACTGCCGCGAGTCGCATGGTGGCGATCTCCCCCGATTTTCGCTACATGGCCTGGCCCAGCAGCCCGCACGAGGCCACGGTCTTCGATACGCACAACGGTGCGGTGTACGAGCATGTGTCCGCCGCTCACGATCCTATCAGGGGACTGAACTTCCTGGCGGCAGAGCAGCCCGTTTTGTTCGGATTGCCCAAGGACGCCGCACATTTGACAATTTGCGACGTGTTTTCGCGGAGATTCGAAGGCGACTTTCCCCTTCCCGCCGACCCACCGCCCAATCCTGTCGAGACTCGCATTCCCACGGGAGCGCCGCGCGATGTGGCTCTGTCGAGCGATGGTCGGCATCTGATTTCCACAGATCCAAGAAACGTGACGATCTTGGACACGCAAAACGGTGAAGTGTGGTGCCGGCTCACTTGCAACCAACGGAGTCCCAACCCGGTCTTCAACAGCAGCCAACCGGGGATCTGCTTTTCTCCTGATGGAAACATGCTCGGCATTGCGCTGGGTCCGGAGCCCGGATGCCTGGTCGACCTGGGCGCCAAGCAGTATCGGCGCCACGATCTGACAGGTTTGTGCGCGATTGCGAACGGCGGCCAACTTGTTGCCCAGCGACCCGAGCGGGTTGCAATCGCGCTTGTCGATCTCCGCTCCCAGCGTGAATTGGGCACCTTGCGGCATCCATCACCCGTCACCGACGCCGCGTTCTCCCCGGACGCTCGGACGTTTGCCACGGGGACCGAGGATGGCTTCGTTTATCTGTGGAGCGTTGCGACGGGCGAGGCGATCGCGCGGTTCGAAACGCAAACCGGCGAAATACTGAAGGTGCAATTCTCGCCGGACAATCGCAAGCTGGTCGCCCTGGTGTTCGCGGACGCCACGGCTGCGCCGGATGGTCGTAAAGGCAAGATCCGGCTGTTCACCTGGGCAGGGATCGACGGGCCGTAGTGGGCGGCTAGCCCGGATTATTCATGCGCGGATACCAACCCGAAGCGTAAGCGAGGACGAGGTAAGGATCTTGCCTCGCTTACGCGTCGGGTTGGTGTTGCACAGGGCGCATCAAATCGGTCAGGGCCATGAATAATGCGCGTTAGAGCGCATTTCGCGCACGTGTAGCGTTCTTCTGCCCTCTCCCCCCGTCCCCCGTGGGAGAGGGCGGCGACGGGCACCGACGCGAAGCGTTGGTCGGCGACCCGGGTGAGGGGCCGATTCATCGAGGCGGAATACGCTTGGCGGTTCTGAGGCCCACCGATCTACCGCGATTCGCCAATTCTTTCAATTTCTTGGCGTTTCTGCCAGATTTTCCATCCGCTTTCGAGGTTTTTGCTGCCTTGTGAGTGGAGGAAGCCCCTTCGTCGACCACGCGGGGGTGCTGTTCGGCCATTCGGTTGTCTTTGTGGACCTATTGGGCGATCCATCTCAAGTCGTGACCGCCGATAGCGAATGGGAAATGTCGAGTAGACGTTGACCTCAGGCGTGTAAGGTAGCTACTGACTTCTCTTAGTTCGAGCGCGACGCAATAGTCGACTGGGCAGCCCCGCCCGCGGCAATTGACGAATCTTTTCGTGCTCCCGCGCTCCGACGCCCCTTCCTGTAAGCAATCTCGACGGCGATCTCGCGCTTGCGTGCGATGCGCGCATGGGCGAGTTGCTTGCGGCCACCAGTCGCGCCGCGCGCACAGCGATCTCGACGGTGAGTCATCGCGACAGCGCAACCGTTTTCGAAACAAATTGCACAAGACGCAACGTTGAACATCTAGCCAAGAGAAATTGTTATGCCGAGAGTCACGATCCAAAACGCCACCGCGTTATCAATCCGTCGCGCCGCCTTGCTGCTGGCACTTATGCTGTTGAGTGCGCAGCCGGTCCAGGCCCTAACGATCGACACTGTCCCCGTCGGCAACCCGGGCAACGCGCCGGGCCCAGAAGATTTCGCCGCCCTCTTGCGATGGGGCTCGGTGGGCTATGCGTACCGCATCGGCACTTACGAGGTGACCAACACCCAGTACGCCGAATTCCTCAATGCCAAGGCTGCCAGCGATCCCCTGGCCCTTTACAGCACCCTTATGGGCAGCGATGTTCGTGGCGGCATTGCGCGAAGCGGCGTGAGCGGCAGCTTCACCTACGCTGTGAAGGCGAACATGGGGAGCAAGCCGGTGAACTACGTGAGCTCCTTCGACGCAAACCGCTTCGCCAACTGGCTGCACAATGGTCAGGGGAGCGGCGACACCGAAACCGGCGCATACACGCTGGGACAGCTTGGAGCGGGCGGGATTCCCATCAATACGGACATCTTCCCGAACCGCTTCGCTACTTGGTTCCTGACGAACGCCGACGAGTGGTACAAGGCAGCCTATTACGACCCGCGGACCACAGCCCAGGGCGGACCACCCGCGGATAGCCACTATTGGAACTATCCCACGATGAGCAATAGTTCCCCCACCCTCGCCGGCGCGATTGACGTGCCATCACCGCAGGCCGGCGACATCAGCAATCCGGGTGTGAACGTGGCCAACTACGCTTCCGGAGCGGATTGGAACGGCCAGAACGGCAACGTCACCACCGTCGGCAGCGCGGGGACGTCCAGCGCCAGTTTCTACGGCACATTTGACCAAGGGGGGAATGTCGCGGAATGGCTCGAACACGATCGCTGGCAAACCGCCTTTGGTTTAACCGGCTATACGTTGGCGTGGGGCGGCGGGTTTCCGTCGAGCGTCATGAACAGTCTTGATCTTTTCAACACCATTGACTCCCTTGCGGCCGAGCGCTCCGACGTCGGTTTCCGTGTGGCAACCGTCGTCCCCGAGCCGAGCACGCTCGTGCTGGCCGGAATTGGGACGGCGCTCATTGGTCTGGGCGTGATGCGCCGCCGCCGGCACGCGTTTGTCGCGCAAAGGAGCACGATCCAAAACGCCACCGCCTTGTCAATCCGTAGCGCCGCCTTGCTGCTGGCGCTGTGGGCCATTCCCGCAACCGCTCGCGCGCAAATCTTTGTCACGAATCTTGACAACATCCACACGATTGGCAAATACACGACCTCGGGGGCGACGGTAAATGACATGCTGGTCACGGGGTTGAATTCGCCGTACGGCATCGCCGTGTCTGGAGGGAATCTGTTGGTCACGGATAATAACGTTCGACAGATTGGTGAATACACCACCTCGGGTGCGACGGTCAATGCCTCGCTAATCACGGGGTTCAGTTTCCCCGTAGGCATCGCGGTGTCTGGAACGAGCCTTTTTATCTTGGACCGTACCCTTGGA
>CAZUPX010000371.1:0-2220 GCA_964622155.1 uncultured Planctomycetaceae bacterium
CCGCTTGAAACGCCGCAACTGGTCGATGCCGCCGGATACCGTGAGCAAGACATACTCCGCCCCGGCATTTCTCACCGCATCGAGCATATTGTTAATCTCATCGGGGGTTCCGAACAGCGCATAGGCCTCGGTCGCGCCGGCCTGGTCGGCATAGGCCAGGACGTGCGAGCCGGTTTTGCCGTCGGGCGAACGCGACACGGCAATAATGCGCTGAGTAAATTGCGCCAGTCGTGCCAGCGCGGCCTCAGTGTCGGCCTTACCCTTTGATATATAAACTTGGCGCGCGACCGCGACCTGCATCGGATTGAATGCGAGATCGTGCGCATTGCGTTCGGCGCGGTAGATCGCGATGCGCTGGCCGATCGCTTCGGGGCTCGCATACTGGTCGAGAATGAGATTGAACCCGCGTGCCGCCGCGCGGCGGATCGACGCTGGATTTCCAGCGGCGACCCAGAGCGGCGGATGCGGCTGCTGCGCCGGCGGTGGCTCGACCACGATGTCCTCGAACGTCCAGAAACGACCATGATGGGAAAAGCGCGTTCGCGACAGCCACGACCGCATGATCACCTCAATCGCCTCCTCGAAGCGTGCCTCGGCTTCCTCCTGCGCGATGCCGAAACCGGCGAATTCGTTGTGCCGGTAGCCCTTGCCGATCCCGAAATCGAGCCTGCCGCCGGAGAGCAGATCGAGGGTCGCCGCCTGTTCCGCCAGCAGCACCGGATTGTGCCAGGGCAACACTATCACTGCGGTGCCGAGACGCAGCGTGGTCGTGCGCATCGCCAGCCCCGTCAGCAGCATCAGTGTGGCGGAGACCTGGCTCCAGCCGGTGAAATGGTGCTCCACCAAAAAGCTCGAAAAGAATCCGAGCGCTTCGGCTTCGACATTGAAGTCGAGATAGTCGTGAAACCCCTGCCCCGTTTCGGGACCGAACGCGCCGTTGTCGGCCTGCGCTGAACAAACCAAACCGAACTGCATGGCGGAAGTTTACGGCATCAACGCGCTACGGAGTGGCCCTCGGCTTGCGTGGCAGATGCTCGTGATTTCCAGCAACAGGGTAGATATGAGATGGCCCTAAGCCTCCGCGAATGAGACCGCCGCTTGTGAACTGCGAGTCGAGGCAATCGTATCTGGAGCGGGAGACGGGGCCCGAACCCGCGACCCTCTGCTTGGGAAGAACGCTGGTTGAGGTGTGAGACAATTTCACGGTTATGAATGAAGCTCGATTAATTCTCATCTGTGGTTTGCCGGGGTCGGGCAAGACGACACTCGCTAAGCAACTTGCGGCGGAAGTGCCGGCCGTGCGCCTCTGCCCTGATGAATGGAAGCACGATCTTGGCATCGACTACTACGACGAACCGAGGCGGGTAAGACTGGAGGATCGACTCTGGCGGCTCGGCCAAGAACTGCTCACGTTGCGCCAGAGCGTGATCTTGGAGAACGGCTTTTGGGCGCGCGAGGAACGGGACGAACTCCGACTCGGTGCGCGAACTCTTGGCGTGGCGGTGGAACTGCACTACCTGGAAGCGCCGGTCGAGGAGCTGTGGCGGCGGCTAGAGCTTCGTAACGAAGAAGCCTCGGCTGGCGCGGCGCCTATCAAGCGAGAAGATCTTCAGAAATGGGCGCTCCAGTTCGAAGCCCCCGACGCGGCCGAGCTCGCTCTTTTCGATGAGGCCGGTTTGTCCGCACCCTCGTAGGCCTCGGCTCTCCGACCAGCTTCAGCTTTCCGGCGACTGTAACAATCACGCAAACCAATGTCGCCCTGCGCATCACATCAACGGGAAACCGGGAGACGAATGGAACCAGCGCGCGCGGCCCCCCAGCTTGCATGACAGATGGCCCGGGGTAATGGAAGCTTAGGGCTTCCGCAGACAGGAAGCGAAGCGAAGCGCCGACGGCTGCGCGAAGGAGTGGCGGAAGATGAATGGCATGGCGGCACGCCGGAACCGACGTCTTGAGAGCGCTCGTTGCTATGGCCGAAGACTACGCCAGCCGGGTCGCGGTGATGAGGCCGGTCTCGAAGCTCATGACGAAAGAGCCGCCGTGGTCATCGATGGCCGCCCCGATCGCTTCGAACAAACGCTCTCTGACAGCGGGGTCAAGGGCGGCATGGTCGCTGCGTGATTGAAGCAGGTCCAGCCATTGGTTCCTGTCGTACTCGCGGGCCCAGGGGAACCAGTTCTCCGTCGCCGTGGCGAACTCCGGCACCGCCGCGATGGCCTC
>CAZUPX010000372.1:0-2853 GCA_964622155.1 uncultured Planctomycetaceae bacterium
TGAAGTTCGACGGCTTCGACCTGTTCCTGTTCGACCCGCACGTCAGCATCGACGCAACCGCCGACGAGCTGAAGCGGCTGGCCGACAAGGCGCGCCAACGAAATCTCGTGATCGGCTCGGTCGTGGCGCCGGTCTGGCCGCCGACTGGTGGCGGCTCGGCCATGGGCGACGCCGGTGAGAGGAAAAAATTTCTCGACCAGGTCCGCAAAGGCTCCTGGATCGCCTCGCAACTGCGCAAGTTGGGCATCCGCCCGTACGGCGTCGTGCGGATCGACTCGGCCACGCCGGTCGCCCTGTGGGCCGAAGATCCCGAGGCCAACAGCGAACGGATCGCCGAGACGTTTCGCGAGGCCTGCGACATCGCCGAGGATTTTGGCGAACGGCTGGCTGCCGAGGGAGAGATCTGCTGGGGCGGCATGCACAGTTGGACTCACATGCTGCAATTGCTCGAAGCGGTCGATCGCCCCAGGACGCTCGGCTTCCAGGCCGACATGGCGCACACGCTGCTCTATGTGCTCGGTCACAACGCGCCGGAGCACGCCATCCTGCCCGCCGACTTTGATTGGCAAGATACGCCGCGACTAGAAGCCGCCCTGAAGCAACTGACCGCCGCCCTGCGCCCCTGGACGATCGACTTCCACGTGGCCCAGAACGACGCCACCGTGCACGGCACCGGCTCGCACGACAAGACCGGCCGCCACTGCCTGCCGAACGACCCGAACGCCAAACTCGACATTGTGAAAGTCGCCGGTCTCTGGCTCCGCGACGAGCACGGCACCCTCACCAAGAACTTCCAGCACATCTGCTGGGACGGCTGCATGTTCCCCAATAAGACCATGATGGACCCGAAGACGTGGAATTCGATTTTGAAATCGATGATCGCCGTGCGCGACTCGCATGGGTGGAAGGAGTAGGGGTTGGGGGTTAGGTGTTAGGGGTTGGGGACGAAGAAACGAAGACAGAAACTGACGAGGCAGAAACCTATGAGCCGACAATCGCAAAATGCTCCTGTGCGGTCCTATCGAGATCTGATCGTTTGGCAGAAGGCGCTTGATCTTGCGGAGAAGGTTTACGAAGCGACGCGGAAGTTTCCTAAAGAGGAGATCTACGGCATCACGAGTCAGATGCGACGTGCCGCGGTTTCGATTGCCAGTAATATCGCTGAAGGCCACGCACGGCATACACGGCGCGAATTCTTTCAATTCCTTGGAATTGCACGCGGGTCGTTATCTGAACTTCAGACGCAAGTGATTCTGGCTGCGCGACTGCGAATGCTCGACGATGAACAGGAGTCAGAACTAAACGACCGAATCGCCGAAGTCGGCCGAATGCTCAACGCCCTGCGCAAATCGATCGGTCGTCCGCCTGAGCCCCGCGATCGTGGTCCTCGTCCCTAATCCCTAGCACCTAACCCCCAACCCCTCTCCTATGGCGAAGCCATTAAACATCGGAATGATCGGCTACGGCTTCATGGGCCGGGCCCACTCGAATGCTTATCGCCAGGTCAGCCAATTCTTCCAGCGCGAGTATCGGCCGGTGCTCAAGGCTTGCTGTGCGCGCAAGGAAGACAAGATCAAGGCCTTTGCCGCCAATTGGGGCTACGAGTCGTACGAGACCGATTGGCGGAAGTTGATCGAACGGAAGGATATCGACGTGATCGATATCGGCTCACCTAACAACACGCACAAAGAGATCGTGCTGGCGGCGGCCAAGGCCGGCAAAATGATCCTCTGTGAAAAACCGCTGGCGATGAACACGGCCGAGGCCGAAGAGATGTGCGAAGCGGTCGAAACCGCGGGCGTGCCGAACATGGTGTGGTTTAACTATCGCCGCGTGCCGGCCATCTCCTTGGCCAAACAGGTCGTCGACGAAGGCCGCATCGGCCGCCCATTCCACTATCGGGCGTGCTACCTGCAAGACTGGACGATCGCCGCCGACGTGCCGCAAGGCGGTGCGGCACTGTGGCGGCTCGACGTCGACGTGGCCGGCTCGGGCGTGACCGGCGACCTTTTGGCCCACTCGATCGACACGGCCGAATGGCTCAATGGACCCATCGCGCGCGTGACCGCCGCCACCGAAACGTTTGTCAAAGAGCGAGTGCACCAGGACACCGGCAAGAAGCAACCGGTGGGCATCGACGACGCGTGCATGTTTCTGGCCGTGTTCAAAAACGGCTCGATGGGCACCTTCGAGAGCACTCGCTATGCTCGCGGGCGGAAGAATTTCAATACCTTCGAGCTCAACGGCGAGACCGGCAGCGTGTATTTCGACTTGGAAGACCCGCAGTACTTGCAATACTTCAAGTACGCCGATCCCAAGACCGGCGCGAAGATCGAGAGCCATCTGACCGGCTGGCAAAAGATTCACGTGACCAACCCCGAGCACCCTTACATGAAAAACTGGTGGGTGCCGGGTTGCACGATCGGCTACGAGCACACGTTCATCAATGCCCTGGCCGACTTTCTGGAGAGTCTGGAGACCGGTAAAAAAGTGCAACCCGACTTCCGCAGCGGCTTGCGAACACAAAAAGTTTGCGACGCGGTGCTGGCCAGTGCCAAAAGTGGCAAGTGGGCGGAAATCGAATAGGGAACAGTTGACAGGGAATAGGGGACGGCAGGCAGATTGATCTTGTTCCCTTCCGGCTGTTCCTGTTCGCTGTAACCTGTCCGCTATCATGAACTACTTCGCTCACGGACGGCACTTCACCGACGACCCGTACTTCCTGGCGGGCACGGCGGTGCCGGATTGGCTGAACGTTGTCGACCGGCGCGTGCGGGTTCGCTCGAAGCAGGCCGAGCCACACCGCCACGCAGCCGACCCACGCGCGTCGCGCGTGGCCGCGGGCATCGTGCA
>CAZUPX010000373.1:0-1676 GCA_964622155.1 uncultured Planctomycetaceae bacterium
CAGGGCTCGAGCGCCTACGGCGATTTGAATCTCGCGATTTGGGAAGCAGCGCCTCACATCCGGTTTCACTACTTGACCGCACAGGCGCCGCGGGCCGGCGCCGAGTATTGGGACAAGCTCTACTCGCTCGAGGTCACGCCAGCAGAGCTCGGCGACGTGGATGGCCTCGTGGTTTTGCGTCCGTCGGTCAAGCAGGCTGCAATTGCCGAGGCGGCCGACAATCTGGTCGTCATTGGCCGATCGGGGGCCGGCTACGACAAGATTGACGTGGCCGCCTGCACCGAGCACGATGTAGCTTTGTTCAACGCTCCGCGAGCCCTTGACCACCCCACCGCATCATCGGCGCTGCTGTTCATGCTGGCGCTCGCCAAGCAATTGCCGACGCAGCAAAAGGCGACGCGGGCGGGCCGGTGGGACTTGCAAGCCGAGGTTATGGGCAGCGAAATCCGCGGTCGCACGTTGGGCATCATCGGGCTGGGCAACAGCGGGCGCGAGTTGGCGCGGCTTGTCGCGCCGTTCGAGATGCAACGGCTTGCTTACTCGCCGCATGCCGACAGCCGACAGGCAGCGGAGCTCGGAGTGCGATTGGTAACGCTCGACGAATTGGTGTCGACGGCCGATTTTGTCAGTTTGCACTGCCGGCTGACGACGGCCAATCATTGCCTGCTTGGACGCCGGGAGTTGGCCCTGATGAAGCCGACCGCGTATTTGATCAACGTCGCGCGCGGCGAACTGATCGATCAGGCGGCGCTGGTCGACCTGCTGCGCCAGCGACGGATCGCCGGGGCGGCGCTGGACGTATACAAACACGAGCCGCTGCCAGTGGGAGATCCCCTGCTGGAATTGGACAATGTCATTCTGACGCCACACTGGACCGCCTCGACCACGGATGCCTTCGCCGCCACCAGCCGCGCGATGGCCGAGGGAATGTTGCGAGCCTCCAGAGGCGAGGCGCCTGAAAGCGTTGTGAACCGCGAGGTGCTCTGTCGCCCGCTTTTTGTGGCCAAGTTGGCGCGGTTCGCGGATAACAGGCCGGTGAAAAGCCGCTAGCTTTCGGGTGTTATCCCACAGACCTTTTGGCTGCATGTCCGGCCTTCCGGCACGGCATACTCTCGGCGTGGTCGACGGTTAACTCCATCCCCTTCGACCAGTTGGTGGCTGGTCTTGCCGGGTGCGTTGCCCGATACGGAAGAGAATCTGTCAAATGTTTGGTCGTTTCGACAGTCGCAGGGTCGTTCCGTCGAACCTGCTCCCGAGCACTATATCTCAGGTGGCTTGCGGAAATCAAACAGCGTTTCAGAGGGAGGACATGGAATCAAGCAGGTCGCGAATAGCCGCCGCAACGCTGCCAGGCGGCGGAGAGCTTGCTCGCCGCGTGACTGTTCGCGATGACCAATTCTGGAATAGCGACGTTTGCATGGCGAGCGTGTCAAAAATGGGTGGATTTCTGGCTTGTCTCAGGTGTTAACGTGTTAACGAGACTCCGGGACAAGATAGGACCCTATCCCGAGCCGACGGACGCTGCCTCTGCCGTTCCCGAACCCACCAGCCTCATCGTCTGATCGCTCCTGGCTGAGACCCTCGGCGGCGCTACCTGGTGGCGACGACGCAGAGCCGCTGCCTAGTTTCGAATCACACACAGTGCCAAGAGCCGGGGTGGACAACGTTCTGCTCCG
>CAZUPX010000374.1:0-4595 GCA_964622155.1 uncultured Planctomycetaceae bacterium
CTGAGGATCGTGCGCCGCACGTTCAGGCTGGCAAGCATTTCGTTGGCATACGGTCCCAGCGCCACGCCCGTCCGCGGGTAGACGTATCCTCCGACCAGCACCAGGTCGTTGTTGGTGTTGGACGCGAACAAGTTGGCGACCGGCAGCGAGTTGGTCACAATTTGCAAATGCCGGCCGACCAACAATCTGGCCACTTCATAGGTCGTGCTGCCCCCGTCCAAGAGCACCGTGTCACCATCGTCGATCAACTCGGCCGCCACTTTGGCGATCTGCTTCTTCTTGTCCCACTGAGCCGGCTGTCGCTCGTCGAAGTGCGGCAGCTTGGGCGAGGGACCGGTATAAAACACGCCGCCATGCGTTCGCTTGGCGCTGCCGACCTCCTCCAGATAGTCGAGGTCACGTCGGATCGTCGACTCGGAAACCTTCAACTCTTCGACCAGCTCGGGCAACGATGCAAACCCTTTGGAGCGCACCATTTCCAGCAACTGATTGCGGCGTTCTTCGAGCAACTGCGGAGTCAAATCGGCCACCCTGATGTGATAAAACGCTCTGATTCGCGCGAGTATGGCGGAAGGTGTGATAGAAATCAATCACCTAATGGGGTGATGATGATATAATTCTATCACATATTTGGCCGCTTGGCTGCGAGGCCAGCGACGCGTGCGCGCGATAACTAGTTATGGATAACGCACTTAGATGCGGATATGCACAGCGCGTTGCGCCCTTCGCGATGCTCAGATATGAGCAGAGAATTCGTGCGCGACGGGGTTGGCGACGCGCTACTCGGCCAGCCGTCGCAGGCTTTCCTGCACCTCGATGATGGCGTCGTGGGCTTCTTCGACCGGGTCCGCCGGTTTGTCGGCCTGGCTCGCCGCCGACTCCGACTTGCGGCTTCTGAAGATGCCGCACAAACTTGCGGCCTTGTCGTAGGGCGTCGCCGCCGCGCCGTACATCGTATTCAACAGCCCTTCTCCGTCTTTGGCCATCTGGCGGGTAAGCACGGCGGCGTGCGCGCCTTGGACCTTTCGCAGTCCATCGGCCAGTTCGGCGGCTTGAGGATCGCCCAACAAATGCAAGCCGATCTGAACCTGTTCGACGCCGGCCGGCACGATCGAGGTGGTGAAGAACGATTTCTTGTTGGCACGCGCCGCGCACGACACGGTACACCAGTCGCCGCGCCACGATTTGGGCACGGTGGCCAGCATCATGAACTCCTTGGCACCTTCCAGCGAAGCGGCGCGCGACGGCCGAAGCTTGAAGAACACGCCGTGCCCGCGGTCGGTCGTGCCGCTGGCCAGCACCAAAGCTTTGGGGGCGATCTGTTTGTAGCGATTAGACTCCGACTTTTTGGTCCCCTTCGTAGCGTTTCCGCTGAGCCCGAATACCTGGTAAGCCACATGGGCTTCGGCGCTGGCGGCCTTGGCATCTTCGCTGGCTTCGGTGACCTCGATCTGATCGCCGACAAATTCGCTCTCCAGCATCGTGTTGGGCAGGTAATCCTGAATTCGCATCCGGCGATCGGGACTGGTGATGATGTACAGAAAGTCGACGATTTCAGCTTCGCTCCCCTGCACGATACGCGCCGAGATGCGGAGCTTGGCCTCGATCACTTTCATCGTCGGATGCCCGGCGGCAAACTCTGGCGGCGTCACGTCGCGACACTCGATCGACTCCGGCAGGTCGAACGTGACTTCGGCCGCCCCGGTCACGCCGCAGGCGACAAGCGTCAGAATCATAAACGCCGTAGCGCGCAACGAGCGCAGCACCAAGCTTGATGAGGCCATGGATCGAGTCTCCCGCGTTGACGTGAACCGCCCCCGGGCTTGGAAAGGAGCGGAACTGTAGTCGTGCCCGCGGGGTCGAGTCAATACGGGTTGCCGACGGCAGTGCTAGCAGGGAGTGCCCTGAGACTTCCCGCGAGCCGCGCGGAATGGCACCCATTATCTCACAGGCATGCAACGCTCTACTTGGCCATTTTGCCGAGGATTTTCTCCATGGCGGCGGCGTCGAAGGCGCGGCTGGTGGTGGTGTGGACGTTTCCTTGCGACGAGATTTGCAGCATCAGGGCGGTGGCCGTTTCGTCATCGGCCGCGTCGAACACGACCAAGCCGTCGAACGAGCCCAAGGTCCAATAGACCTCCGACACCTTGGCGCCCATTTTCTTAGCGGTCGATTTCAAGGCGGCGGCGCGTTTGGCCGTGTCGCGGATTGCGGCAATGCCTTTGTCGGTGAACCTGAGCGTCGTGATGAAGGTTGCCATGGCGGTGACTCCGGTGGTGGAAGCGGGATAGTATCCTCGAAAACACTTATGGGTTGCGCCGCGCACAGGAGCATGCCCGCACCCAGCGGATGCCGCACCCGGCTTAACGCTACGCGTTCTCTACTTTTTCGCCTCGCTCTCGGTGACGGCTTCCAGCACGGCGACGGCGGCCTTGGCCATCAGATGGCAGATGCGCGGTTGGACTGACGCGGAGTAGTGTTTGCACAGCACGTCGGCCAGCGCTCGTTGACAAGCCTCTTCGAGTCGCCGCACGTCGTTGGGATCCATCGTGCGATCTCCTATTGAAATGCGTCCGAGCGTGAGGCGCCCGGCGGCTCAGTTCTTGCCCAGCACTCAGCGACAGGCGTTTCGACAAACAGCGGCCCCATCAATACGGCCCAATCGCCGACGTAGTCAATCTTCGCCATCAATCCTCCTGAGGAGCGTTCTTGTGCGCGAGTAGAAAGCGTAAACGCGACGAAGAGTTAGCCACGGAGGGCAGTCGAGAACACAGAATAAAGAAAGCAGCAGAGCAAGGAAAGGACCTTCAAAGGGCGGTCTTTCCGCTCGGTGTCCTGGGTGGCAAAAATCCGCTTTTCGTTGCTCGGGCAAACGATCAGCGCGTTTCCGAGCCGGGATGGTAACTCGCCTTCGCGTGGGCCAACACGTCGCTCCACTCGAACCAGGCCGGCTTAAACTGCTGCTTCGAATATAGCTGGGCCTGGTCCATGAAGTGGGGCGAGTCGGGGTTCGAGCTTTCACCGAACTGCAAGATCGTCGCCGCCTGCACCTTGTCGCCGAACTCATACACGCCCACGAACGAGTGGCCCACCACGCCATACTGCTTCTTATGGTTTTTGTCGGGGGGAGCATAATAGGTATTGAACACCACCCCCAACGGCCCCGGCGCGCCGGCACAGGCCAGGCTCGGCAACTCGTCGCTGAAGGGAATCAGCTTCGCATCCGGGTAGTTCGCGTGCCGCTGCATGCGGCTGATGTCGCCCCAGCGAACGCGCCAATCGCCATACAATGCTTTCAGCTTGCCGGCCGAGGTCGCCAGCGCCTCGAACTTGAGCGCCGGCTTGGCCACGAACTCGGCCTTGAGCGTCTCGACCGGATAGCCAAAGCCGTATAGCTCCTGGTACCACAGCGCGCACAACGTCGTCTGCGTTGAATCGACCGCCGAGCGGCAGTCCCAATCGAGCAAATGATCCAGATATGGCTTCGCCTTCTCGGCCAATGCCGAGTCGGTGTCCTGAAGCCGTTTGTGCTCGACCGCCAGCCGCGGCAAGTTGACCAGCGGCCAATACAGCGTCGTATCGAACGCGGCTTGCTTCCATTGATCGAACGTCACGTCGCGCATTTTGCGCAACAGCATTCGAGAAACTTTGGCCCGCCGCTTGTCGTCGTTGCGGTCTTCGCACATGTACGCCGGAAAGTCGGCGATCGACGGGTTGCCCTCATCGGTGGCCAGAAACGGCGTCGAGTTGCAGTTCTGCAAATAGCCGGACGCCGGATTTAAGATCTGCGGCAGCTCGTCGAACGTGTGCAGGCCCTGCCACTCCGTGCGCGGGTCGCTGCCGTCGACCGGCTTGGTCCAGTCGAACGACGCGTCGCGCTTGGGAATCGCGCCGTTGTAGGCGTAGTAGATATTGCCTTCTCGGTCGGCATAGCAGGTGTTGAACATTTGCAGGTTCAACTCGCTCATGGCCGCACGCCAGTCGGCAAAGTTGTGGGCCTTGGTCATCTTCATCGCCTGCCGCAGTCGGCTTCCCTCGGCCAGTCGCGAAATGCGCACGGCCAGGTAGCGCCCGTCGGCGCTGCGGCCCAGGATCGGGCCGTGGTGCGTCTTGCGAAGCGTGAATTTCTTGTCCTGTAAGCCGTCGGCCGTTTTCACCTTCAGCGTTTCGATCCACTCGGTGGCCTGGCGGTGACCCTCGCCATACTTGTAGTTCAGCTTGTTTTTCGGATCGTTAAACGACTCGAGCCACACGTCGGCCACGTCGGGATCATTCACCGTGTGCGACCAGCCCAGATACTCGTTGTGGCCGATCGTGGGCAGCGGTCCGCCGAAAAACGTGGCGCCGGAAAAATTCAGCCCTTCGCCGCTCTTCAAGTGACCTTCATAAAACTGCCCGTATCCGAACCAGGGCTGGTGCGGGTTGGCAAACAACATGGCCTTGCCTGAGCGCGTGCGGCTGGGACCGATCGCCCAGGTGTTCGAGCCGGTGGCGGCCTGAATCGCGTCGACGGTCTTGCGCATTTCGGCCCGCGGCGCATGCGACTTGCCGTACATGAACTCCAATAGCACGTGCCGCTCGTAGGCCAACACGTG
>CAZUPX010000375.1:0-2329 GCA_964622155.1 uncultured Planctomycetaceae bacterium
GACGAGCTTCCCGCGGCCGCCGAGCCGAGCTCCACTGCCGGCGCCGAACCGGACTTGAATACCATCGAAGTGCCGTCGTCGAATGACGAATCGTTGACGCAACCCTTGGAAACGGAGTCGGCCGCGCCGGTCGAGGCGGCAGCCGATCCCATGGCTCCGCGCGTGCCAGTCGATAGGTTCGTACGACCACATTCGCGGTATCAAGAACCGGCCGACGCGCCCCTCGAAGAACCTCGCCCGCTTGTTGACAACGGCAAGTACACGATCCAGCCGAACGACAGTTTATGGCTGATTTCGGAAAAAGTGTATGGGAACGGGCGCTATTTCAAAGCCATCTACCAGCACAACCGCAACAAGCTGCCGCGAGCCGATCAACTCACGGTGGGCACCGACATCGCCGTGCCGCCGGCCAGCGTGTTGGAGGAGAACTATCCAGCCCTGTGCCCCAAGCAACGCAGGAGCGTCATGGTCCAGCCGCGGGCCGTCCAAGCCAGCACGCGTCCGCCGGTCGCCAGAGGTGGCGACGTGTATGTAGTCGAAGCCGGCGACACGCTGTTTGACATTGCCCGGTACGAGCTTGGAAAAGCCTCGCGCTGGAGCGAGATCTACGATCTGAACCGCGAAAAGCTGGGCGAGGATTTTGACTTCTTGCAGCCCGGCACTGAATTGCGGATGCCGCCGCGTGGCGGTCGCGCGGACGCCGTCACGCGCCAGCCGGACGCAGCGTATCAGCGATAAAGCGCAATCAACCGGGTGGCACTGGCGTCTCGCCAGTGCTGGTCGGGTTCACGTTCTGCACAGGCGAGACGCCAGTGCCACCCACGATGATGCTGCGTCGCCGCGAGCGGCATAAAAACTAAAAGGCCGGCTGCACTCAGGTGCACAGCCGGCCCTTCTTCTTATTCAAAGCCGCCCGCTTAGCGGAAGTTGTACTTCGAGTTGCCCTCGTCGAAGTCGGCGTCGGTGAAGCCGTTGTTCAACTTGAGGTCCGTGTACGTGTATTCTTCGAACAGGTCTTCCAAGCGATTCAACTTGCCGCCCGGAGTCTTGGGCCAATCCCACGACTCGTACCGAATGGGGATGTTCAGTTCGTCGTCGACGTAGACCATCGCCTGGTGGAAGCGGAAATTGGCGCGCCTCACGGGGTGCGTGACGTGGATCACGGTCACCGTCCGCTTCTCTCCGCGACCGTTGTTGATCTTGGCATTCTTGAAGAACTCGACGTCGCACTCGCCGAATTTTGTATCTTGGTCGGCAACCTCAACCAGGCGGCGCGTCAGGTTCTGAAACCCGATCTCCGTGATCGGATAGCGTTGGCCCTGCATGGCCACGAAGCCGGTGGGCAATAGCGGCACGGTGCCGGCGATCTTGCGGAAGCCCACGCCGTGAGCCAGCATGTTGCCGTTGTTCTTGCCGGCTACGAAGATGCACTCCTGGCCCTTGATTTTCTCGGGTCCCAGGAAGTACATGTATACGCTGAACGGCTCGTGGCGGACCTTGAGGTACATGAACTCCGTGTCGATCAGCTTACCGCCGACCCGCTCGGTTTTGATCAGCGTACACGAGTAGTCTTTGATGTCCTTGTTGATGTACTCCAGCGAGTTCTTGGCCATCTTCAGGGCTGGCATCAAGGGATGCTCAACCCCGGCGGCGCCTTCGGGCTGGCTATTCGGCAGGTTGTTGGCGGCCAGGGCGTTTGGGCCCCCAGGCTGCTGTGCCACGCGATAGACTGGCTGCGGAAGCTGCTCCCGACCGGCACGCCGGGCTCGCGCTTGGGACTCTGGCGATTCGGCCAACATGGGCTGCGAAACCCACACAAGGCAACCCAATACCAGAGCCGTCTTCGCGATCGATCGACCGGGAATCATCGTGTTCTCCTGAGGGAGGTTCCAGTCCGCAAGCGCCGGCTACCTTGCACCGGGGGGACGACAGACCTTTTCAACGCTTGACTAAAAACTAGAAGCTCGCCGTGGTATGTTATCGCCCAAGCTCTTGCGGCAGAATTACAATTGCTGGCCGTCGGTTGCTCGCTTTGCTAAAGACACGGGCAGGCTGTAGCGGTGGGTCGTACAGATTCCCTAGTTTACTTGATTGCGTCCATCGGAAAAGGCCGTTTCTATGCCAGCACCCCCCATTCGCGTGGCCACAATCGTGTCGGCACCCTTTCAAGAAAACACCTATGTCGCGCAGCTTGAAGGACGTGACGACTGCTTGGTCTTCGACCCTGGCCTGCAGCCCGACGAAATCTTGGACTATCTGGATCAGCACGGGCTGACCCCGGCTGCCATTCTTATTACGCACGGACACAGTGATCATATCGCTGGCAACG
>CAZUPX010000376.1:0-5200 GCA_964622155.1 uncultured Planctomycetaceae bacterium
TGGCATTCCTGATCCTGGTCGGCGGCACCGTCGGCTACGGCGTCCGCTCGTTGTACGGGTATCTCAACACGAAGCAGAAGTATCAGCTCAATTTGACCCAAAGCCTGTACTATCAGAACCTCGACAACAACGCCGGCGTGATCCACCGCCTGCTCGACGAGGCCGAGGAACAAGAAAACCGCGAGGCCGTTCTGGGCTATTTCTTTCTGTGGCGCAAAGGCCCCGACTGCGGCTGGACGAGCGCCGAGCTGGATGCCGAGATCGAGGCCTTTCTGGCGACGCAAGGCGTTGACGACGTCGACTTCGAGATCGCTGATGCGCTGGCGAAACTCGAGCGACTGGGCCTCGTAGAGTCTTACGCCCCAGACAAATGGAAAGCCGTGCCGATCGAGCGGGCGATCGAGGTACTTGGCCGCGCTTGGCAAAGCGTGCCGGTGTGAGACATTCAAAGACGAAGATAATTTACCACAACGACACAAAGGACACCTGAAGGAGTGAAGGCTAGTCTTCATTGCCCCACTGTCCGCGCGTCGCCCGGCCCAAAACTTTCAACCCAGTTGGGTATACCCGCCTCGGAAATAGAGAAGCGGTTTGCCTTCGCGAACGTGGGTGCCCTCGACTTCGCCCACTACGATCGTGTGGTCGCCGCCGGGCAACAGGTCGACGATGCGGCATTCGACCACCGCGATGGCGCCTTCCAAAACCGGCGCGCCGCTGACTCCCAGCGCATAGCCGACCTCTTGAAACTGGTCTCCCTGGCTCGATGCGAAGCGGCGCGAGACCAGCTCCTGATCGTCACGCAGCATATTGACTGCAAAGTTGCCGCCGGCGTTCAGGTGATCGTGGAACTTCGCCCGCTTGTCGATACACACCAGCACCAGCGGCGGCTCGAGCGATACCGAAGTAAATGCCGTCACGGTAATCCCGCCGATCTTGTCGCCGTCAAACTGCGACGTGACGACGGTCACGCCCGCCGCGAAATGGCCCAACGCTCGGCGGAATTCGGATTTGTCGACAGGCATGATGTGGTGGTTCGAGGTTAGTGGCTGGTGATTGGTGACGACGTGAAGTCGGTCTCGACAGGAGTCCTGATGAGGATAGCCGATCGGCGAGTGTAACGGCAGGGCATTCACCGGTAGCGACGGGACAAGCAGTGATGCGCCGGGTAGAATTGAACTGCCAGTAGGGCATTAGCCGGCCGATCGCGATGCTGCTCGCTTTTCGACGACCAGTCACCAATCACTACTCACTAACTACTACGCATGTCCTCCAACGGCTTTTCCGGTCTGCGCGTCGCCGCTTTCGAAAGTCGCAGAGCTTCCGAAATGGCCAGCCTGATTACGCGCTTCGGTGGCCAGCCGTCGGTCAGCCCGTCGATGCGCGAGGTGCCGATCAGCGAAAACCGCGAGGCAGTCGACTTTGCCCATCGCGTGCTGACCGGCCAGATCGACATCATCATCTTCATGACCGGTGTCGGGGTGCGTCATTTGATCGCCGAGGTCGAGCGGCACGTCGATCGCAAGCGCCTACTGGAAGCCATCTCCGACATCACCACTGTCGTGCGTGGGCCGAAGCCGCTGGCGGTGCTCAAGGAACTCGGCCTTCAACCCACGCACCGCGTGCCGGAGCCGA
The DNA here is from genome assembly GCA_964622155.1 of uncultured Planctomycetaceae bacterium. Classification (GTDB taxonomy): domain Bacteria; phylum Planctomycetota; class Planctomycetia; order Pirellulales; family PALSA-1355; genus CAZUPX01. The sequence continues at coordinate 1,633 of CAZUPX010000376.1, forward strand.
ATACCTGGCGCGAGGTGCTGGCCACCATCGACCAGCATGTGAACGTCGCGCAGCAATCCGTCGGGCTAGTGGAGTATGGCCAACCGAACGCCAGCCTGGTGGCCGGGCTCGAAGCCCGCGGAGCGCGCGTCCTGTGTGTCAAAGTCTATCGCTGGGACTTGCCGCTCGATCTGGGTCCGCTCGAGTCCAACGTGCGAGCGATCGCCGCCGGACAGATCGACGTCGCGATGTTCACCTCCAGTCACCAGGTCGTAAACCTGTTGCGCGTTGCCGATCAGCTCAAGCTCGCGGCGCAATTGCGGCAGGGAATGGCCCAAACCATGATCGCCTCGATCGGGCCCACGACCAGCGAGACGTTGCAGGAGTTCGATTTTCGCGTCGACGTCGAGCCCGAGCATTCGAGGATGGGCCATCTCGTGGCCGCCGCGGCGGAAAGGGCAGGGGAGTGGGGCCGGCCTGGTCAAAAAGAGTCGGTCTCAGTCAAAACTGTGTCCCATGAGACTAAAAGCCGCGCGGACGCGCCCTCGCTGCATCCCGGTCCTTGGGACGACGGGCCGTTCATGAAGGCTGCTCGCCGCCAGCCGGCAGACCGCACGCCGATCTGGCTGATGCGGCAGGCCGGGCGCTACATGGCCGAATATCGCGCGGTCCGCGACAAGACGACGTTTCTCGAATTGTGCAAAGACCCGGCCTTGTGCGCCGAAGTAATGCTTACGGCGGTCAAGCGACTGGGGGTCGACGCGGCCATCATCTTTTCCGACCTGCTGCCGATCCTCGAGCCGATGGGGCTTGACCTCTCGTACATGAGCGGCGACGGGCCGACCATCGGCAATCCACTGCGGACAGCGGCCGACGTCGATCGATTTAGCGAGTTGGAGTCGATCGAGCCGCTGTCGTTCGTCACCGAGACCGTCAAGCTCACGCGGGCAGGACTGCCCAGCAAGATTCCCCTGATCGGCTTTGCCGGCGCACCATTCACTCTGGCCAGCTACGCCATCGAGGGTCGCGGCAGCCGCACCTACACGCACACGCGCTGGCTGATGTACGCGGACGAAGGGGCGTGGAACGCCATCATGGCCCGCTTGGCTCGCGCGGTAGCCGTATATTCGAACGCTCAGATCGCCGCCGGCGCCCAGGCCGTGCAGTTGTTCGATAGTTGGGTCGGCTGTCTCGGGCCGGAGGATTACCGTCGTTATGTGTTGCCACACACCAAGGCCACGATCGACGCGATCACACCCGGCGTGCCGGTGATTCATTTCGCCACCGGCAATCCGGCGCTATTACCGCTCATGGCCGAGGCCGGCGGCGACGTGATCGGCGTCGACTGGCGCATTTACCTCGATGACGCCTGGCGCGCGGTCGGTCATGACCGCGCAATCCAAGGCAATCTCGATCCGGCCGTGCTTCTGGCCGACTCCGCCGAAATCCGCCGCCGCGCCCACGACATACTCGATCGCGCCGCCGGTCGACCGGGCCACATCTTCAATCTCGGCCACGGTGTCTTGCAGCAAACACCGGTGGACAACGTGCTGGCGCTCATCGAGGCGGTGCGAGAGTACAAGAGGGAACAGGGGACAGGGGATAGTAATTTACGGCGAAGCGGGCAGGGCTTATGATGCATTCCACAGTCACCAAAAAGGGGCAGATGACGATTCCGGGCGAAATCCGGCAAGCACTTCGGATCAAGCCCGGCGATAGGTTGGAATACGAGCTGCAGGGGGACCATTTCGCGATCCGCGTCCACCCTGGCATCAAAGCACTCAAGGGCGCGCTTGCCAGCGACAAGGGCAAGGGGCTCTCCTTCGCTCAGATTCGCAATGCCGCCGCCAATAATTGAATTGGCCGACCTGGCCGTGCATCTCGATGCGCTCGGTCGATACGCCACGAGCAAAATGCACTTTGTCGATTGCATGATCGCGGCGCACGCGGCCGCACGCGGCCTGGGTGTCGCGACGTTCGACCGCGGCTTCAAGAAATTTTCAGATGTCCGCGTCGATCTCGACTGACGCGGTCAGTCTGGCAGGTCTGGCATTGGCCCGTCATGAGCCTCCGTGTGAATGCTTTGTCAGGCCTTGGCCTGACCTACTTGACTACGGCGACACCAACGAGTTCTTTAGCACTCTGAAAGCCGACCGCGAACGGTTGATCAATTTGATGGCCAGCGGCGGGTTGGTGCCAGTCGATCCAGCCGATGGCCAATAGCGCTGGGAAACTGATCTGTGCGGCTACGCGTTGGTTCCGCTAGCAAGCGCGCAGCAGTGGGTGCGCTGGTCAAATCTTCGCGGTTCTGCCAAAGCCCGCAGCCCACTTCGGTCGATACGATCGGTAAACGCGCCAATTCTTGTCATCCCGACGCTTGCTTGTGGAACATGCTATGCGCGTGATCAGTGTGACTCCTGCAGGACGTCGTCGCTATCTGGCTGCCCTCGTTCCGCACTTGCTACGACAGCGGCACGTCATCGATGAGCATCACTGGTGGCTCAATACGGCTGACGAAGCAGACGCTCGCTACGTCGAACAAGTGACGGCCCAGCATCCCGACTTTTTCAAAATCTGTCGCAAGCAAGTCCGTCCGGAGCTCACGATCGGCCAAAACATTTGGCGATTCTTTCGCGAGTACACAGAGTCCGACACGCTCTACGTACGCTTTGATGACGATATCGTGTATCTGGCGGACGACGCTGTCGAGAACCTGGTTCGGTACCGCCTTGCGCATCGCGAACCGATCCTGATCCTGGGCAATATTGTCAACAACGCGGTCTGCACGCACTTTCTTCAGCGGGCCGGAGTCGTGCCAACGGCGTGGGGAGAGGTGGAGAACTTTTGCCTTGACGGCAACGGCTGGGCCTGCGCGGAGTTCGCGCGCAAGCTGCACGAGCTGCTTCTCCATGACTTGCGGCATGGCTGTTTGGAGCGCTGGAAACAGGTCACTCTGGCGATCGATGGTTCGAGACGATTCTCGGTCAACGTGATCTCATGGCTGGGAGATGATCTGCGTCGTGTACCCGAGGTTGCCAGCAGCATCGTCGACGAGGAACTGTTTTTGACGGTAACCTTGCCTCGCCGTCTCGGGCGGCCCAACGCGGCCTGCTGCGACGCGCTGTTTGCGCACTTCGCGTTCTTCACGCAACGGCCCTACCTCGAATGGACATGGCCCCAGTTGATAGGGCACTATCAACAGATCGCCGAGCAGAGACCGACCGAGCAGGCATTTAACGAAACAGCGCTCAAGCTGATTCGCCATACTGCCTGGCGGTATGGCAAGCACGTACGCAAGCTGCGATCCAGCATTCAAAGGCGGCGGCAAAAGGCGGCCTGAAACCAGCGTACCCGTTCAGCTCGAGCCGGCCAGCCCTTTGAGCAACCCCTTGGGAATCTCCCACCGCAGGGGCTCGCTGCCACCGTAAGCGGCTGGTGAGAGTTCCAGATGCAGGAACTCGATGGAGGGCAGGGGAGGGGGGAAAACCATCTCGACCTGACGAGTCTGGCCGGGCCGCAGCGAATTGTCTTGGCCGGTGGGCAGTTGGGCGCCGAAGACCGACATGGTTGTCACTTGCTGATAGGGATT
>CAZUPX010000377.1:0-5300 GCA_964622155.1 uncultured Planctomycetaceae bacterium
TGCTCGATGGCCCCCACGACGTCCTGCGTCGACAAATTTCGCGCCGCCATCTTCTCAGGGTCGAGCCACACCCGCATGCTGTAGTCGCGCTGACCGAGATACGTGATGTCGCCCACGCCAGGCAGCCGCGATAACTCGTCCTTGAGCTGGATCGTGGCATAGTTGCTCAGGTACAAACTGTCGCGATTCGCGGTCGGCGAAAACAAATTGACGATCATCAGCACGCTGGACGACTTCTTTTTCACGCTCACGCCGCGGCGCTGGACCAGCGTGGGCAAGGTCGGCTGCGCCAATGCCACGCGGTTTTGCACCATGACTTGGGCCAAGTTCAGGTCGACGCCGTTTTTGAACGTCACGGTCAGAACATACGTCCCGTCGTTGGCCGACTGCGACGACATATACAGCATGTTCTCGACGCCATTGACGTACTGCTCGACGGGCGCGGCCACCGTGTCCGCCACGACCTGTGCATTGGCGCCGGGATAGTATGCCGAGACCTCAACCGTGGGCGGCGCGATTTCGGGATATTGCGCGATCGGAAGCGTGAACAGCGCGACTCCACCGGCCAGCGTGACGACGATCGACAGCACCGAGGCGAAGATCGGCCGGTTGATGAAAAAATTGGAGAACACGCCGATCCTCACTTTTGCGGAATGGACTTTGCGGTTGGCGAACTTGTGCGATTCGCCGGCACGGGCGGCGTTTTGCGCCGGCGGCCCACCCATTGCCGTAGCGGCCGCGCCGTGACAACGGCCAGCGAAAGCGACCCGACACCACGAATCGCGCGCGAGGCGAACAGCGGAGTACCGCCCAACCAATCGATCGTGGAGAAAAAGATCGGCGTCAAGAAGATTCCAAACACGGTAACTCCAAGCATCCCGGCGAAAACGGCCGTGCCCAGCGTGCGCCGCATCTCGGCGCCGGCGCCGGTGGCCAGCATCAACGGAGCGACACCCAGGATGAAAGCCAGCGAGGTCATGATAATCGGCCGCAAACGCAGGCGGCAGGCTTCGAGGGTTGCCTGACGACGCGATTCGCCCGACTCGCGCTTCATCTTGGCAAACTCGACGATCAAGATCGCGTTCTTGCTGGCCAGACCCACGAGCACCACGAAACCGATCTGTGTAAAGATGTTGATGTCCTGCCCGGCCAGATTAACGCCGATCGTGGCGCTCAATAGGCACATCGGCACCACGAGGATCACGGCCATCGGCAGCGACCAACTCTCATACTGCGCGGCTAGCACCAGGAACACCGTGACGACGGCGAGTCCGAAGATGATCATGGCCGTATTACCGGCCATCAACTCCAGATATGCCATCTCGGTCCACTCATAGGACATCGAGCCCGGCAATTCCGACTCTGCCAGGCGCTGCATGACGTTGATTGCGTCGCGCGAACTGGTGCCGGGCCGTGCGGCGCCCGTGATGGAGGCGGCGGGATACATGTTGTAGCGCGTCAGAATCAGCGGGCCATTGATCTGTCGAACGTTGGCCAATGAACCGATTGGCACCATCCGGCCAACGTTGTTGCGCACCGCCAGCTTCGGCAGGTCGGTAATCTGATCGCGGTACTGTTGCTGCGCCTGGACGATCACCTGCCAGGTGCGACCGAAGAGGTTAAAGTCATTGACATATAGCGAGCCCTGAAAAATTTGCAGCGTGTCGGCAAAGTCGTGCAGGCTGACCCCCTTGTTCATGCACTCGCGCGTGTCGGGCTCGATCTTGAGCATCGGCACATTGGCGCGAAAGACGGTGAACAGGTTGTTGAGCTGTCCCTGTTCGTTTCCCTTGGCCACGAGGTTTTCGGTCGCGGCCTGCAGCGCGGTCAAGCCCGCGTCACCGCGGTCCTCGATCATCAGCGTGAATCCACCGGCCCGGCCGACCCCCCGCATCGGCGGCGGCGGAAATACTTGGATCATCGCCTCGGGTATCTCCTGGAAGCGCTCGATCAACTTGGTGACGATTGCCGGGCTCCAGCGATCCGGATCGCGACGATTGGCATAATCGTCGAGGCCAATGAAGCACGATCCGAAGTTCGAGCCCGCAGCGTTCAGGGCAAACGATTGCCCGCTAATACCCGTCACGTGCCGAACACCAGGTATCTCGTGTCCGATTTTTTCGATCCTGCGAATGACCTGTTCGGTACGCTCGACCGCCGCTGCGTCGGGCAATTGCACGTTGATCAACAGGTAGCCCATATCCTGACCAGGAATGAACCCCTTTGGCGTATCCATAAATTGGCGGTAGGTCACAAACAACAAACCGCCATAGACGACCAGCACCAGTACGCTGACGTGCAACAGCTTGCCGACGGTCCAGGTGTAGATGCCGCCCATGAACTCAAAGGCCCGATTGAAGGCCCGAAACGCCAGCCGCAGAATCTGGTTGAGTGGCCAGGCGATGATCAACCCCGCCACGACTCCCAGCGTCAAGCTGACCCACGGCCTGGCCCCGGACCCCAGGTTCTCGAGCGTGGCCGGATAGCTGAGGTACTCGGCCAGTCTGGCCCAACCAAACCATCCGCCGGCGACGGCAAAGGCGAGCCAGGGCAGCGGCGGAGCGGCCGCTTCGTCGCGAGGCCGCAACAACAGCGCGGTCAGCGCCGGGCTGAGCGTCAGCGAGTTGAACGCCGAGATAATCGTCGAAACGGAAATCGTCAAAGCGAACTGGCGAAAGAACTGGCCCGTCAACCCGCTGATGAACGCGCACGGAATAAAAACGGCGCTGAGCACCAGTCCGACGGCGATGACCGGACCCGAGACTTGGCGCATGGCCAGAATCGTCGCGTCGCGCGGTGCGAGTCCATTTTCGATGTGATGTTCCACCGCCTCGACGACGACAATCGCATCGTCGACCACGATCCCAATAGCCAGCACCAGTCCGAACAGTGTGAGATTGTTGAGGCTGAAGCCGAACGCGGCCATCGCAGCGAACGTGCCGATAACCGCCACCGGCACGGCCACGAGCGGAATGATCGAACTGCGCCAGTTCTGCAAAAACACGAGCACCACAATGGCCACCAGGACCACCGCGTCACGAAGCGTCTTGAGCACTTCATTGATCGACTCGCGGGTGTAGGGCGTCGTGTCGAAGTTGATTTCCCACGCGATGCCGTCGGGGAAGTCCTTGGCAAGATCGCCCATCTTCGACAGTACCAGGTCGCGCGTAGCCAGCGCGTTGGCGTCGGGCAGTTGAAAGATCGGCATGAACACCGTGGGCTTGCCGTCGAAATGGACCGTGGTGTCTTGATTCTTGGCGCCCAACTCGACGGTGGCGACGTCTTTCAGGTGAACCAGTCGGCCGTCCTCGCCGCGCTTGAGAACGATGTTCTCGAACTGCTCGACCTGATCCAGGCGGCCAAGCGTGCTGAGCGTGATCTCGAACTTCTGATCGATTCGCGCGGGCGGGCTGCCGATGATGCCCGTGGCGACCTCTGCATTCTGCTCGCGAACCGCGCGAACAACGTCGCCAGCCGTCAGGCGACGAACACCGAGCTGAGCCGGATCAACCCAGATGCGTATGCTGTAGTCGCGCTGGCCGTTCATGTAGATGTCGCTGATGCCCGGCAGGCGCGCCAGCTCATCCTTGATACGCGTGAGCGCGTAATTGCTCAGGTAAAGCTGGTCATATCGGCCATCGGGCGACGTAATGGCGATGCCCATCAACACGTCGGGAGTGCGCTTGCGGACGACGACGCCAGTCTGCTTGATCACCTCGGGCAACGAGGGAACTGCCAGGCTCACCCGGTTTTGCACCAGCACTTGCGCCATATTGAGGTTGATGCCGTGCTTGAACGTAACCGACAGGCTGTAAGCGCCGTCGTTGGTACAACTGGAGGACATGTAGAGCATGCCCTCTACGCCGTTGACATACTGCTCGATCGGCGCGGCCACCGAGCCGGCCACGTCCTTTGCGCTGGCACCGGGATAGCTGCAGCTCACCGAGACGGTCGGCGGCGAGATGTTGGGGGATTGCGCTACCGGCAGCGTGAACAGACAAAGGGCGCCGGCCAGCGTGATGACAATCGACAACACGCAGGCAAAGATCGGGCGATCGATGAAGAATCGCGAGATCACGGACCGATCACCTCGCCTCGGGCGTCAGGACAGAACGGCTGAACGGTGTGGTTACGCACGCGACCGAACCGGTACCCCGATTCACCCGATTCAGTCATTTGTGCGACAATTCCTTTCCGGCAGCGCCCGCCGCAACTTCAGGAGCCGACGCCGGCGCCTGCTCCCGTTGCACGGTCGGCGCGTCCAACTTCGGCTGCACCACTGCCCCAGGCCGAACGCGTTGTAACCCACTTGTGACGACCCGCTCGCCCTCGGCCAGACCCTTGAGAATCACGCGCTGGCCGCGCTGAAACTTGCCGACCTCAACGCGGCGGTATTGCGCCTTGTTGTCGTTGTCGATCACGTACACAAACTTTTGCTCCTGGTCGGTGCCCAAGGCTTGCTCGGAAATCAGGATCGCGCGATAGGGCCGGCCGATCGGCAAGCGCACGCGCGCGAACATGCCGGGCGTCAGCACGTGGTCTGCGTTTTTGAAGACCCCGCGAATCTGTAACGTGCCGGTAGCGGTATCCAGACGATTATCGAAGAAGTTGATTGTGCCTTTGTGCGGAAAACCTTCCTCGTCCTGCAAACCCAACTGCACCGGCACGGCGCGCTCGTCGTGCGACTTAAGCCGGCCTTCCTCGATATAACGGCGAATGCGGAGCATCGTTCGCTCGTCCACCTCGAAATACGCGTAGATCGGATCGATCGAGACAATCGTGGTCAAAATGGTCTCATCAGCCTTGACCAGGTTGCCCTGGTCGAGCTGGGTCCGACTCACGCGGCCGCTGATCGGCGCCTTGACCTCCGTATAGCTCAGGTTTAGCCGCGCCAGCGCCAAGTCGGCTCGCATCCGTTCCACCTGCGCCTCGGCCTCGGCCTTGTCGCCGGAGGCGAGGTCGTACTGTTCGCGGCTGATGGACTTGGTATCAATGAGCTTCTTCGCCCGCGCCAGATCCAGGTCGAGCCGTTTGAGCCGGGCTCGCGCCTGCAGCAGATTGGCATCCGCACGGAGAACCTCCGCCTTGTAGGGTCGAGAGTCGATTTCGAACAGGACAGCGCCCTGTTCGACGTCGCCCCCTTCCTGCTCTTTGAAATTGATTTTATCGAGATACCCGGTGACCCGAGCGCGGATGTCGATGGTGGGAATGGCCACGGTCCGGCCCGTGAAATCCTCGTAATCGACGATTTCGGCCGTCGTGGGCAGCGTGAATAGGACTTCCGGTGGTTTGGGCGGCGG
>CAZUPX010000378.1:0-3305 GCA_964622155.1 uncultured Planctomycetaceae bacterium
GCCGCGAGGAGGAGGATCGCCCCGTGACGAGCGGGCCACCGCGCGACGAGCCATGCCGCCGCGAAGAGCCGCTTGCTACCATCCTTTTGGTCGGCAGTTCGGAGCTTCAACAGCGATTGCAGGCAACGGGCGAAGCGATCATCGCGAGCGTCCGTCGGCGTCACGGGTCCCGATCCTGTCGGCTCAGATGCTGCCGGTTCCTGGATCAGCTCGAGGAGCCATGTAGGAAGCGTGGCGGGCTCGATCTCATCCGGCGCACGACCTTCACGCCAGCGGTAGCGATTGCCCGACTCATGGACGCTCGGCGGCGCCACGATGTAGCCGCCGTCTCCCCGAACGTCGATGCCGGGACGAACTCCGGATCGGTTTCGAACCGTGGCGCCGAGATGAGCAAAGATCAGATGCCGCCCGCCACCGCCGGTCAGTGATTCGACCGTCGGAGGCAAAGCGCCATGTTCTTGTTCGAGGGCGGCCAGTGATTCCGTTCCGCCGTGCCGAGGGTCAATGTCGATGACCACGGTGCCAGATGGAGCGCCCGTTACGATGCCGATATTGGCTGAGGGCCATTTTCGCCACCATTTATTGAGCTGGTTCGCGTCGGTCGTCGCGTCCTTCAGGCCGTTTCTTGGTCGGGGATGTTTGCCGATGCTGTTGCAACCAGCTTTACCGCAGCTGCACGCTCCGTCGACAGCATGATGCAGCGGAAAAACGGGCCAGCCGCGGGCCGCCAGGGCCAACGCTCCAGCAACATTCATGAGGTTGCGGTCATCCACTGCACTTCGCTCGCCGTCTGACTCGGATGCCTTGAGATTCGTGCTACGATCGACAAACCGTGTTCTGCTCAACCAGACTCAAGACGTCCGACCATCGCACGCGGCGGCTCTTCCCCAGTTTTACGAAGGGCAGTTCGCCCTGTTCCATCATGAGATAAATCTTCGACCGGCTCAGGTTCAGGTACTTGGCGACCTCGGCCACACGGCCGAGTTGAGGCAGAGTCGTTGCGTCCATGGCGTTCATCGCACGCTTCTCCGGAGATATGGGAACAAGTCAACTGTTCATGCCTATTAGTGTACACCTCTTGCATGGCCAAGAACAATACTTTATCCTGTATAGAAATCGTATCGAGACGTAACCGTTCCCGTATCGCGAGGCAGATCGATGGACCGTCGATTCCAGTTTGAGATTCCAGTGCGCCGCTGCCTCAACGGGCACGTCTGGCTGGACAATGTCGAGGTTGAGGGCTTCAACAAGCCGACATCCGTTCTTGCCGCTCGGACGGCCGCGGACCCAGAGTTTGATCGAACCCAGGCAGCCATGGAGCCATATGAACCGCTAAGCCGGGAAAGCGGCCTGTTTCGAATATTTGCGGGACTGCCGATCGAACCGAACCCAATCCGCAAATTTGCAGACGCGCACGGCTTGATCTACGACCTAGTGCATCGATTTCGCTTCGTCCACAAGGGCCGCGAATACCAGGCGATCGGAACACCCTTGCCCATCTGGCGACAGACAATCTTGGCCGTGCGGCATTGGGTTACGATCTGGGACTTCGTCTGCGCGGATGACGCACGCGGACTACTTAAATACGTGGAGGAATTCCCGCATCAGCTAAAACGGTCTGATCTCCAAAACCCCGTCATCGCCACGCACATGGCCCATTCCGATCCCATCTTGAACGAGCCGGCCAAAACTCGCCTTCGAGTCGCCAAGGAACGCTTGCGATTCGGGGTCTGGGAGTCGGAGCTGCGCGAAAACATCACCGTCCATCTGAAGTACGACGAAAACCGAGACACATTTGGGTTCCGACTGCGCGGGGAAGATCTGGCCGTGGCGATTTGGGCACAATTCGCGATGGCCGTGATCGACAACAAGGAATACCAATGCTGCAAAACGTGCGGCAAGCCGTTTGAGGTTTCCCCCGAAGTGGCCCGCACGAACCGAGAATACTGTGGGACGCCGTGTCGACTGAAGGCGTACCGGGCCAGGCAGCGAGAAGCGGTACGACTCAAGCATCGCGGGAAGTCACTCAAGGAAATAGCCAGCAAGCTGGAATCGGACGTTAAGACCGTTCGCGGTTGGATCAAGAAAGCAGAGGAGAGATAGGATGGCCAAAAAACGGCGAGGACATGGAGAAGGCTCAATCTATCAGCGGGAGGAAGGCACCTGGTGTGCCACCTACAGTGGCGGCTATGCGGCCAATGGCAAGCGGATCCGGCGGACGGTCTTCGGCGCGACCAAGGAGGACGCAAATAAGAAGTTGACCAAGGCGTTGGCCGGGCGCCTGGATGGCTCGTTTGTCGAACACAATCGAACGCGGCTCTCGGCTTTCCTTGAGCGATGGTTGGAGGACGCCGCACGACCGTCGATACGGCCGACGACCTATTTCAGTTACAAGGGCATCATCAGCAACCATATCGATCCCCGCATCGGCGGCACCTCGCTGGCGCTACTGAATCCGACGCACGTGCAGCGGCTGTATGCCGACATGGAACGTGACGGCGTTGGTCCCCGCGTCCGCCAGCTGACCCATGCCGTTTTGCGTCGGGCCCTCAAGCAGGCACTGCGCTGGGGCCTGATTGCCCGAAATCCTTGCGACGCGGTCGATCCTCCGCGAGTGCCCAAGCATGAGATCGCGCCGCTGACGAGCGAGCAGGTCACAACGTTTCTGCAAGCCGCCAACGGCGACCGGCACTACGCGCTGTATGCGGTAGCGATCGGAACCGGGATGCGGCTGGGCGAGATATTCGGGTTGCGGTGGCCGGACGTCGATCTCAAGGGCCGCGCGATCACGGTGCGCAACACCCTGATTGAGGTCAATGGGAAGCTCACGCTGGCCGAACCCAAGACGCCCAAGAGCCGCCGGCGCGTCGATCTTCCTCAAGTCGTAGTCGACGCCCTGACGGCACATCGCGCTCAGTCGGTGCGCGAGGGGTTCGCCCGCGAGCCCTGGGTCTTCTGTAATTCCACAGGTGGACCACTGAGGCGAACCCACTTCCACGTCAACCACTTCAAGCCGCTGCTGCTGGTGGCGGGTCTTCCGGCCATCCGCTTCCACGACCTGCGGCATACCTCCGCCACGCTCTTGCTCGCCGCCGGCGTCCATCCCAAGGTCGTTCAGGAACGCCTCGGCCATTCGCAGATCGGGATCACACTCGACACCTATTCACACGTCGTACCGACGATGCAGCTGGAGGCAGCCACGAAGCTGGACGCAATCATGCGGCCGGCCGCGAAGAGCAAAAGTGCGAAAGCGCGACGACCGGCATAGCGAAAGTCGCGTGCCGAGTATCGGGGACTCGATGTCT
>CAZUPX010000379.1:0-1626 GCA_964622155.1 uncultured Planctomycetaceae bacterium
CCGTCTGATGCGGCGGGTAGTCGCGGCGCTGATGCAGAGGCCGGGCGATGAGTCCGCAGCAGTTGCCCTGGCCAATGCACTTCTCGCAACGGCAGAGATGAGCGATGACGAGCAAGCGTTGGCCCGCCTGCGGCATCGCGCAGGTTATGTGCGAGCCGCCTTCCGCCATTCGGAGGAATCTCGCACCGTGTCGAACGATGTCGTCATCTTGCCCCGCACCGAGAACCAGGCCCTGGGCATTGGCCGCTTCGCAATCGATTTCCTGGCCGGCAAACTCGGCGAACCGGCCGAGTCGGTGTACGAGAAGGTCGAGCAATTTCACCTCGACAGTATCGCCTGCGGCGTCTCGGCGCTGGCGGCGGGCACCAACGCGCCGCGCGTGCTCCGCGAGGAGGCGCTGGAATACAAATGCACTGGCCCCGGCCGCGGCGTGCCGCTATTCGGCTCGCGCGAGCTGGTCATGCCGGAGAAGGCGGTCGCGGCCAATAGCTCTGCCGTGCGCGAGTGGGACTCGAACGGCACGAACTTTGGATACAACCCGGCACGCGGAGCCACGCGCGGCGAGTTCGGCCACAACGACTACTATCCGGTAGCGGTGGCGGCGGCACAATTGGCGGGTCTCGACGGGCGGCAGACCCTGCGGGCGATGATCTTGCTCGACGAGATTCGCGGCCGGCTGGCCGAGGTGTTTCCGCGGAAGAATTACAAGATCGACCACGTTGTTCACGGCGCGATCGGCTCGGCTGCCACATACGGCGCGGTGCTAGGCGCCACGCCCGAGCAGATTGAATCGGCCATCGGCATGGCGGTGGCACACTATATTCCCTTTCGCGCGATCCGCGCCGGCAAGCAGCTCTCGGACAGCAAGGGCGCGTCGGCCGCCATCAGCGCCGAGGCGGCCGTGCTGTCCATGCGCCGCGCTATGCGCGGGTTCGTTGGGCCAGCCGACGTCTTCCGCAATCCCGAGGCCATCTTCTGTTTGTTCGAAAAGCCGGGCAAGAAAGGCGAGAGTCCGTTCGACCTGGCGCTGTCGAGCGCCGGCGATGACTTTGCCGTAATGGGCATGCACTTCAAGCTGGGCCTCTATGAGCACCAGTCGGCCGGCGCGATCCAGGGCGTGATCGATCTGGTGGAAAAGCATCCAAAACTGCCCGACGACCCGGCCAAACTCAAGTCCGTGCGGATCACGATCTACGAGCCGGCCTTCAGCATCATCGGCGATCCCCACAAGCGCGACCCGCGCACGCGGCAAAGCGCCGACCATTCGATGGCCTATATCGTCGCCACGCTGCTCCGCAAGGCTCTTGCGCACAAAGCGGCCGGCTGGCGAGAGCTGATGCTGCTGCCCGACGACTACAGCGACGCGAGTCTGTTTAACCCAGTCACGCGTAAGCTAATGGAGCGGATCGAGTTCTCGCACGGCGGACCCGACTACGACCGCCGCTATCCCGACGGCATTCCCACGACCGTCGAAATCGAGCATGCCCGGCTGGGCTCGATCTCCAGCGGCCTGGTAATGTATCCCGAGGGGCACGCCCGCTGTACGTCGGGCAATCTGGCCGTGCTGCTGCGTTACAAGTTCGACCGGCTGGCGGGGCTGGCCGTCGATGACGTCGACGGGTTGCA
>CAZUPX010000380.1:0-9905 GCA_964622155.1 uncultured Planctomycetaceae bacterium
AATCAGGTGTTTCGCCAATTGACCGATGCCGATTTGAAATGGGGGGTGGTGAAGAATGAGCGGGGCGAGCTGGTCGAGCTAAGCAATGCATCGTTCTCGTCGTTCTTGCAGTCGCCCGAGCGGAGTGTGCGCAAGAAGGCCTTTCACGAGTACTACAAGCAGTTCACGGCCCACGCGAACACTCTGGCTGCGTCGTTGGCTGGTTCGATCCAACGCGATGTGTACTACGCAAGGGCCCGCGAGTATCCCAGTGCCCTGGCCGCGTCGCTGTTTCACGATAACGTGCCGGTCTCGGTCGTCGACAACCTCGTGGCCTCGGTACATCGGCATTTGCCGACACTTTACCGGTATTACGATCTGCGCCGGCGCAAGATGAAGCTGCGGGAGATTCATCACTACGACACCTACGTACCGATTCTGAGCGAGCTGAAAACGAAGTACACCTGGCAGCAGGCGGTCAAGTTGGTTCTCTCGGCGATCGAACCGTTGGGTAGCGAGTATTGCGGAGTTCTGGAGGAAGGCTTGAACGGCCGCTGGAGCGATCGCTATCCCAACCAGGGCAAGCAAAGTGGCGCCTTCAGCTCTGGTTCGTACGACGGCGATCCGTACATCCTCATGAACTACCAGAGCGACGTGCTGGATCACGTCTTCACGCTGGCGCATGAGGCTGGGCACTCGATGCACAGCTACTACTCGGCTCAGAGCCAGCCGTTCCAATATTACAACTACACGATCTTCGTCGCCGAGGTGGCCAGCACGTTCAACGAGCAACTGCTCGCGCGACACCTGATGGCAGGGGCCAAAAGCAAGAAGCAGCGCGCTTTTCTTGTGAATCGCGAGATCGATTCGATCCGCGGTACGATCTTGCGGCAGACCATGTTTGCCGAGTTCGAGCGTGTGACGCACGAGTTGATCGAGGCCGGCGAGCCGCTGACGGTCGAGCGTTTGAAGTGCGAGTATCGCAAGTTGCTCGAATCGTACTTCGGTCCTGAGTTCACGATCGACCCGGAACTGTCGCTGGAGTGCCTGCGTATTCCGCACTTTTATCGGGCCTTTTATGTCTACAAGTACGCCACCGGCCTGTCGGCAGCCATCGCACTGGCCGAGCGTGTTGTGTCCGGCGGCCAGCGGGAGCTCCACGATTACCTGGGCTTCCTCAAAAGCGGCTCTTCGAAATACCCGCTCGATTTGTTGCGCGGCGCCGGAGTCGACATGGAACGCCCGGAGCCCGTCGACACGGCGCTCGATTACTTCGAGCGGCTGGTGGCTGAGCTTGACGAGTTGCTGTAAAAGGCTGGAGATCAGAGGCGGGAGGCTGTAGGCTAAGAGCAACAATATAAATTGCCGACCTCTAGTCTCGCGCCATTAGCCCCTGTCCGGAGACCCTCACCGTGCAACTTGGACTCGTGACGTATCAATGGGGAGCCGATTGGGATTTGCCGACGTTGATTGCCAATTGGGAGAAGACTGGCTTTCGCGGCGTCGAGCTGCGCACGACGCACAAGCACGGCGTCGAGCCATCGCTCAATGAAGCCCAGCGCAAGGAAGTGGCAAAGCGATTTTCCGATAGCCAGGTGGAGCTGGTTGGGCTAGGCACGACGTGCGAGTATCACTCACCCGATGCGGCCGTGCTGCGCAAGAACATCGAAGAGACGAAGGCATTCATACGCCTGTGTCACGACGTGGGTGGCTCCGGCGTCAAGGTACGCCCCAACGGTCTGCCGGCCGGCGTGCCGCTTGCGAAAACGATCGAGCAGATCGGCCATTCGCTGGACGAGGTTGCCGCCTTTGGCGAGGGCTACGGCATCGAGATCCGCCTGGAGATCCACGGCCGCGGCACTTCCGAGATTCCCACCATCCGCAAGATCATGGACATCTCGAAGCATCCCGGTTCCAAGCTGTGCTGGAACTGCAACAAAGAAGATCTTGCCGGCGCCGGCCTGGCCAAGAACTTTCAAAGCGTCCAAGACCGCCTCGGCACGGTCCACATTCACGACCTGATTTCTGACTATCCCTGGCGCGAGCTGTTCGATCTGTTGAAGCAAGCCCACTTCGGAGGCTGGACGCTCTCGGAAGAAGGCGACAAGACCAGCGACCCGGTGCGCGTGATGAAGTATTATCGGATGGTGTGGGAGACGATGGCGGGGTGAACGGGGCTGACCTCGCCTCACCTTGATTGTGCGGGCGGCCGGCCGACAACGTGCGGCAGACGATCACAAGTGCGATGGCCTTGGCCCAATCTTATGTGGAATCCTAGAGTTATGGAGAACTCACACACGCCGCTTACCGTCGAGCTCATCCCCGGCGAGGAACTGGGGGGCTTCACAGCCACGGTTCCAGACATCCCCGCCTACGGCGAAGGCGAAACGGAGGCAGAGGCGATCGAAGACGTCAAAGTGGCGCTTCGCCTTTACATTGAGGTGCGAGGAATCGACGACGCGCTTGCGTTAGTGCGTCCGCGTGCTATCATTCGCCAACTAGACCTCGATCTGATGGCGCTGGTTCGTGGCTAAACTGTCGCGTCACGGCATCCGCTTGACGGTTGTGATCCACAGAAACGGCTTGTCGGCTTCGTCGACGCGCAGCTCGTATTTTAACTTCGCTTGCAGCAGAACTTTGTTGAGAATCTGACTGTATGTCAGCCGCTTCTCGGGCACGTCGGCTTGCGCCTTGGTGGGATCGATACCCTGTTGCGCCATGGCGTTGCGGTCGTAGAGGAAGGGGACCTTCAGGCGGCCTTCGATGGCTTCCAGGGCTTCGGAGACTGGGGTTTCGTGGATTTCGACGTTGAGGAACTCAAGCAGCTCGCCGAGCACTTTGTTGGGTTTCGCCTGCGGCTTCCAGCCGACCGGCCACGCTTCGACGCCTGCTCGCGCCGGTTCGACGCGATATTCGAGCTGCCCCCCCTGGGGCCGCGAGGGTCGCAGAACGAGCCCTGCCGGTCGCAGGATGGCCGCTAGAGCTGTGCCGCACGAGAGCCCGGAAAGCTCTTCGCGGACCTTGACAGATTTCAGCTCGCGCTCGGCCGACGCATTGGCCAATAGTGAGAACTTGAGGTGCGCGGCGATTTGACGGACGGCGGCGTTTGAGGTCATGCCTTGCGTGGCACCGACAACGGGCTTTTTCAAGTCTTCGTTGACTTCTTCCAACTGTCGCGGCGTCAGACCGAACGCCGGCCGCGGCTGCGTCACGCCTTCAGCGCCTTGATCGCTCAAGTCGGCGAACCATTTGCGTAAGCCCGCGATGTCGGCGGGTTTGAATTTTCCGCCAGGCAAAATCAGCACATTGTCGCTCGACAGGATGCTAATCACTTTGTACGCCGGCGCCGACGCGGAACCTAGCTCGGTGACGCCCACTTCGTCCCCCGCGCCGCCGCCATGAATTTGCACCCCCGCCAGGTTCAACTCGGACAGCGTCTTGTACCACTGCTGGGAAGCCCCCAGGGCCACGCCAGGCCTGGTAAGCACTTCCAGCGTGACGCTCGCCTTGGGGGCGGCCCAGGCAGGGCGCGCAATTACAGTTGCGACGAACAGCAGTGAGGTTAGGAAGCGCATGGGAGGACTCAGTGGCGCGAATCGACACATGCACGATTATAGCACTTCGCGGTCTCTTCTTTCTTCCAGTCAGAATGGCCGATGATGGGACGTGAAGTTGTTGCCTCGTGCAATCAGGGGCGGTGCGATTTCACGCGCGCGGCAGATGAATGGTGAATGTGGTGCCGACGCCCAGCGTGCTGTCGACGTCGATCCGGCCGCGATGGGCTTGGACGATGTGCTTGACGATGGCCAGTCCGAGCCCAGTGCCGCCCAGCTTGCGGCTGCGGGCTCGATCGACCCGATAGAACCGCTCGAAGATTCGCGGCATGTGCTCGGCGGCGATTCCGTTGCCACGGTCGGCGACGGTGATGATGAGTTCGCCGTCCGACGCCTCGGAGCCGACCCGCACTTCGCGCCCCGGCTCGCTATACTTGATCGCGTTGTCGAGCAGATTGATGATTGCCTGCTCCAAGAGCATGGGATTGAGTTTTCCCTTCAGCTCGGCGTCGCAACTGATCGTGACCGCGATGTCGCGCTCCTTGGCCGCGGCCTGACAAGCGTGGGCCGCCGATTCCAGTACCGGCCGCACAAGGCTCGGCTCGAGCACGATTGTGTCGGCGTCTTCGCTCTGCTCGATCTTCGAGAGGCTCAGCAGGTCCTCGATGATCGCGTGCAAGCGTTCGGCCTGTTTGTCGATGATCCGCAGGAATCGCTCGCTATCGACCGGGTCGCGCATCGCACCGTCGAGGAGCGTTTCGACGAAACCCTTGATCGACGTGATGGGAGTCTTGAGCTCGTGCGATACGTTGGCCACGAAGTCGCGGCGGATGTGCTCCAGTCGGCGAAAATCGGTAACGTCGTTGAGCACCACGACTGCGCCGATCGCCCCCCCCTCCAGGTCGTGCAGCGCCGAGCCCTGGGCCTGCATGACGCGCTGCCGATCGCCGTGCAGCAGCACGTCGGCCTCGACCGGTTCCGGGCCGCCCAGCGCGCGGGTAATGAACCGGCTCAAGTCGACATTGCGAACGACTTCTTGCAACAGGCGGCCTTGGGCCTGCATTGGGTCAAGCCCCAGCAGTCGGCCGCAGGCCGTGTTCATGCTGATCACCCGCTCTTGGCTGTCGACGGCCAGCACCCCCTCAGCCATGCTGGCCAGAACGGCCTTTTGTTCGTTGTTGTTCTGGACCAAGACGCTGAACCGTTGCTGAAAGGTTTCAGCCATGCGATTGAAGCTTTCGGCCAGCGTCGCCAACTCGCGAGCGTCGGGGATGGCGACACGCGTCCCCCACTTGCTGTCTGCCAATGCGCTGGCGGCGCCGCGCAGTTGACCCAACGGGGCAGCCATCCGCTCGGCAGTCCACCAGGCCAGTGGGATCGCCAGCCCGGCGGCGATCAACGCGGCCAACAGGACTTGCAAACGGAGCCGCCCCACCGATTCATCGAGCGCCGCAAGCGACGCAGACAGGTAGAGTATTCCGGCCAACTCATCGTTGCGGTTTAACGGCGCCGCCAGATACATGGCTTGCTCGTAGAGCGCCGCGTTGTAGTGAATCTCGTCGGCCGCCGTGCCCGCCAGAGCTTGCCGCACTTCGGGCCGGTTGAGTTGTTTCTCAACGTCTTCGGGGCGATTGCGGCTGTCGAACTCAATCTTGCTCGCGGCCGACAACAGCACAATGCGCACGCCGCTCGACTGTTGATAGTTGCGGCACAGCCTTGCGAACGCCTCGCGGTTCTCAGCGATTTCGGGTCCGAGCTGCGAGTTGAGAAACTCAGCTAAGACGGTCAACTCGCGTCGCGCGGAGTCCAAGCCCTGCTGCTCGAAACGGCTGACGGCGAGCCAGCCGACGGCCAACGAGGCTCCAAAAGCGATGGCCGCGTAGGAAGGAAAGAGGTACCACAGCAGGCGTCGTTTGGGCATGGCTATTCCCTGAATCGATAGCCAACCCCTCGCACCGTTTCGATGTAGCTGCCCAGGTCTCCTAATTTCTTTCGCAACCCGGCCACCTGCACGTCCACCGATCGCTCGGTGACCGGATAGTCTTCGCCTTTGACCGCGTCGACAATCTGGTTGCGCGAAAATGCCCAACCCGGCTTGCGCGCCAGAAAATGGAGCAGGCGGAATTCAGTGAAGGTCAGGTCGACCGGCTCACCACGCAACAGCACCTCGTGCCGGCCAGGATGAATAACCAGCTCGTGTACGCGGATGGCCGATCCATCCTCGGGCACCCCCTTGAGACGGCGACGAAGGACCGCGCGAATGCGGGCCAAGAGCACGCGCGGACTGAACGGCTTGGTGATGTAATCATCGGCACCCAATTCGAGACCGCTGACGACGTCGGCCTCTTCGGTCTTGGCCGTGACCATCATGATCGGGATGTGCTGGGTCTGGGGGTCGCTCTTAAGCGCCTTGCAGACTGCCAACCCGTCCACCGCTGGGAGGAGCAGGTCTAGCAGGATCAGATCGGGCATTAGGGCCCGAGCTTCGCGGATTGCCATCTCACCGGTGGCAACGCAGCGAACTTGATAGCCCTCGTTGCTCAGGTTGTAATGGATCAGCTCCAGCAAGTCCTCCTCGTCATCGACGACGAGGATGCGTTCGGTGGCCATATCCAACTTTTCCGCGTTTACCGAAAGACCCCCAACTCGCTGCTGAAGGGTCATGGATAACATGGCTGCATTAGGCATCGGTTAGCGAATTGTTCGGATTGTGTGCGAATCGGGAAGACGGACGTGTCTAAAACGATTTCGAAAGTGATCTCGCGGTGCATTTAGACTCGCGTCATCTTATCGTGTCGAGGCGGTCAATGCTAGCTGCGTTCGACCCGCGGGCGATCGCGAATCGGACGTGGCCAAACGTTGGGCTTTGCGGACTTGTGCAACCATGGACGACGGATTGACAAACGAGATGCTGACAATTCTGCAAATTTCTGACCTTCATTTCGGCCCGCCCTATACACCGGCAGTGGGCCAGGCGCTGCTGCGCTCGGCGGCGCGGCTTGGGGCCGACGTCATTGTCGCCAGTGGTGACTTTACGCAGCGCGCCAAGGCCGAGCAATTCGCGTCGGCCCGGGCGTTTCTGGACCAGTTGCCTCACGTGCCGATGGTCGTCGTTCCAGGAAATCACGACGTGCCGTTGTATCGCGTGCTCGAGCGAATTCTCTCGCCCTACGGCCATTATCGGCGGCACATTTCAGCCGAGCTGGATACGGTGCTCGCGCTCGATGAGGCCGTGATCGTGGCGCTCAATACGACGTCGCCGCTGTTGACGATCACCAACGGCCGCGTTCGCCAGTCGCAGATTGATTTTTGCGGCGGGGCTTTCGAAAAGGCTCCCGCTGGCGCGGCCAGAATCGTCGTCGCGCATCATCATTTTGCGCCCGCGCCCGATTACGACAACGAAGACGACTCGATGTGGGGCGCCAAACGGGCACTTGTGGCCTTCAATCGGATGGACGTCGACATGATTCTGGGCGGACATTTGCACCGCACGTACATCGGCAACTCGCTCGACGTCTATCCCACCGACAATGGTGCCAGTGGCATTATCATCGTGCAGTGCGGCACGACGACTTCGCGGCGCGGCCGGGCACGTGAGAAGGAGAAGAACTCATTCGTCGTGACCCGGATCAACTCCGACGCGATTCACGTCACGCAGTTCATGTACTTTCAAGAGACCGGCGACTTCGCCCCGATTGGCCGCCACGAGTACCCGCGCCGCACGCGCAGGTGGTTGGCCGATGCGGGTGCCGCTGATCGCGCGAACGGCTAAGACGTCAACGGCGCGCTTCAATGCTCGATCCGCGCGTTGGGGAGCGTCTTTCTGAGTTCCTCCACTGCTTCGCTCGTCACTTTGGTGCGCCGCAGGTCGACGATTTCCAGTGTGGTGATCTCACGCAGGTGCACCAGGCCGGCATCGCTAATGCGCGTGCCTTGCACATCGACGTTCTTCAGGTTGGCAATGTGCTTCAGGTTTGCCAAGTCGTCGTCTTCGACGGCAGTGCGCGTGAAGTCAACCTCATACCCCCCACGCTTGATGTTCACCCGCCCCCCGACTTCCTGAATTTTAGCTAGCGCCTGTTTGTGTTCCGGTGAAGTACTGCCGCAGCCCGACACGATGGTCATCACCAACAGACAAGCCAGGGCTAGCGTCAAACGCCGACAGTTTAAGGGCACGCGATCGACGCGATTCGACATGGGGTGGCAGCCCTCAGCCGGGGGCCATCTTCTCGGGTCACAAATTCAATTGTAATCGACCGAGCGGCGAAAAGCCCCCCCTGCCCACGGAGATTCGGCGGCCACCACTGCCCGAAAATCCGCGGGCTAATCGGGCGAGCCGCCGCCCTGCCTCGATGCACCCGCCGCTCCATGAGTTACTCGGCGGCGCCACTCTGCCCTGAGTCGACGTCTTCTCCGCGAAAACGGCCGGGGTTGGGCGGCAGCACTTCTGCGATGTCCGAATCCTTGGGCACGGCAATGTCAAACCAGCCGATCATCATTTCTTCCCACGTCTGGTCACCCCAGCGCACCGGCTTGGTCGCGTCGGGGTTGGCCGGGTTTTCGGCCGAGTTGTCGAAGTGCGCCGTGCAGTGCAGCGTCGTGCCCTGCGGCAGCTTCAAGGGCTCGGTGAAGATGTAACTTGTCTGCCAGTTGAAGTCGTACCGCGGCATGTTCATGATCGTCTCTTTCGAGCCGTCGGGATATATCACTTCGTAGTGAAAATCCTTGCCACGCAGGTGCATGTGCGGGAAGACCGAGAGCATCAGCACGTCTCGGCCATAGGTCCGCGTCGATTGCACTTCGTAGGCCGCGTCGCCGGCGGGAATCTCGAACATCGGATTGGCCGCATTGGCCGTCGCCACGCGGTGCGTGACCTTCGACGGATCGGCAAACTTGATGCCCACCGAGCTGCAATCCTTCTGCGGCGCGCCGTTAGGCGTGTAGTGCATCTGAAACACGAGCTGCCATCCGGCGGGAATCAACTTGGCCATTCCCTCGGGCAGAACGTAGGGTCGCGTGCCCGGCGCAAAGCCGCACAACTGCCCGAACGATGCCTGGCCGCCACCGCCGCGCCGACGTCCACCACGCCCCTGGGCCTGATTCTCGGCCGGCTTGTCATCAGAACCTGACTGGTTGCCACGTTCGGCCGACTGGCCACCGCGACCGCCACGTCGTCCACCGCCGTCGCCGAACAATCCCATTCCCGGTGGCTTCATGAACACGATCATGTGGTGGACCACCGCGCGATTGTCAGGCAGGCATTCGGCCACTTGCACCCACTTGTCTTCGGTGAAACTGGTGTCGACGACGTAGTACCGGTACTCGACGGTGCCCTCGGCCGGCACGTCGACCGGCTCTTCGGTCATCTTAAACACCACGTCGGGGCCGCCGGGCATCATCCAGCTTCCAGCGTACTTCTTGGCTTCGGGCAGGTCCTTCGGGTTGCCTTCCGGCGCGCCGGCAGCCACCCACTTGTGGATCGATTCCTTTTCGCCGTCGCTGAGCGACAAGTCATTGACGAAATGTCCGTACTTGGGATCAGGATGCCAGGGCGGCATGCGCTTCTCGCGGACCACCTCGTCGATCATTTCCGCCCAGCCCGCCGCTTCTTCATAGTTCTGCAAGGCGAACGGCCCGATTTGACCAGGACGGTGACACTCCACGCAATGGCTCTGGAAAATGCGCGCGATCTGATTCGAATAGGTCACGGCGCTGTTCTTCTCGGCCGCGCGCACGCGACCGATCAGGCAGCCGATGGCCTCGGTCGTCGCCTGGTTCACCGGCTTGCCGGCCAGCAATTCGTCGAGCGCCGTGGCAAGGTCCCGCTTGGTGGTCGTTGGCTTCGCATATCCGCTGCCGGTCTGAAATCCATATTGATCGTCGACCCGACCGGCGTAGCGAATCACGCGATCGCCGTCAAGCACGAACACTTGCGGATTGCGCGCCGCACCGATCTTGTCGGCCAGCGTGTTGTTGAGATCCTTGAGCAGTGGGAAGCCAACATTGTGCTCTTTGGCGTATTGTCCCATCTCGGTGACCGAGTCCTGCCGATTCGAATCGATGCCGACAAATGCGACGCCCTTCGACTCGTACTCCTTGGCCAGTTCGACCAGGCGCGGGGCATAGAGCTTGCTCAGCGGACACTCGACTCCCAGAAACGCCACAACGACCAGCTTCGAGTCTTTCCAATTCGACAGTGTGTGACTCTTGCCGCGAAAATCCTGAAGCGCGAAGTCGTCGACTTTCTTGCCAATTGGGCTGGGGATTGCTTCCTTGCCCGTTGCGCCTACGACCAGTGCTGCGCAACACGAAACGCACAAAATGATTCTGCTCATGTGTCTCATGGGTTCGCTTTCCGACAAACAGTGAATC
>CAZUPX010000381.1:0-1534 GCA_964622155.1 uncultured Planctomycetaceae bacterium
CTGACCAGGTGATTGCCGCGTCGCTTGCCGCGTTCGGCAAGGCCGCGGATGGCCAGGTTGTTGCTCTCGGTCGCGCCGCTGGTAAAGACGATCTCACGCGCGCTGGCGCCGATCGCGGTGGCGATCGACTCGCGAGCGCGATCGACCGCCTCCTTGGCCTCCCAGCCAAAACTGTGGCTCGTACTGGCCGCGTTGCCGTAGGTCTCGGAGAAGTATGGCAAGATCGCCTCGACCACGCGCGGATCGACGCGGGTGGTGGCGTGGTTATCGAAGTAGATCGGTGGTTGGAGCATACGACGTAGGGGAGTGAGCACCGCAAAACGAGCAGTCACCGCGCCATCAATTATAGTTCCACGCCTCAACTCAAGCCCAGGGACCACCGTTCATGCGGCTGGCTCTCATTTGCTTGAATGGGCCTTCGCCAAGGGGCATAATGATCGAGCCGTTTTTCTCCCCTCCGCGTTGCCGCCACTGGCAGAAATCCTGGGTGATCAACGATGGTTGAGCGCGAGCCCCTGACGGAACTCGTCGACCGATTGCGGAGCGATCAGCGACAGCGGTGGCTGCGTGGCGAGCGCGTGGTGGTTGAATCCTTCGCGCAAGAGCATCCTGAGCTGCGCGAGAACGAAGAAGTTTTCCTGGACTTCGTCTACGGCGAATACTGTCTTCGCGAAGAACTGAAAGACGCGGTTCAGCCGGAAGAGTATTTCAGACGGTTCCCGCAGTTTTCCGAGCGACTTAAGGCTTTATTTGAAGTTCATGAGGCGATTGCGGCTCCTGCGACGGATGTGCGAGCGGCGGGCGCAGAACCTGGCCGGAGATTTCCGCTGCGCCTGAATTGCCCGCACTGCCAGAATCCAATCGAGATTGTGGCCGAGGGCGCCGACGATGAAGTCGTCTGCCCGTCGTGCGGTAGCTCATTCCGGCTCGATCCCGACCGCACGCAGACATGGAGCAAGGACAAGCTGCCCACGCTTGGCAAGTTTGAGCTGATCGAGGCCATCGGACGCGGGGCTTTCGGAACGGTCTATCGGGCCCGCGATACTCAACTGCACCGCATGGTGGCGGTCAAGGTTCCGCGTAGCGGGCGGCTGGCTACTGATGAGGATGAGGATCGCTTTGTCAAAGAGGGGCGCAATGCTGCCCAGTTGCAGCACCCGGGCATCGTCCCGGTTTTCGAGGTCGGCCGCAGCGAAACGTTCCCTTACATTGTCAGCGAGTATGTCGAAGGCGTCACCCTGGCCGATGCCTTGACCGCCAGGAAGTTTGGCTTCCGTGAGGCCGCGGAGCTGGTGCGTCAAGTCGCCGAGGCTCTTCAACACGCCCACGACCGTGGCGTGGTGCACCGTGACCTGAAGCCCTCGAACATCATACTCACGCCGCAGGGCATCCCACGTGTCATGGATTTTGGCTTGGCCAAGCGGGACGCCGGTGAGATCACGGTGACGGTCGAAGGGCAAGTGCTTGGCACGCCAGCTTACATGAGCCCGGAACAAGCCTCCGGGCAGGCCCATCACGTCGACGGCCGCAGCGA
>CAZUPX010000382.1:0-3051 GCA_964622155.1 uncultured Planctomycetaceae bacterium
CAGGCTTGAAAGCTTTCGGTGAACGCCGCGAAGGTTGGGACTTTTTTCGCCGCGCCTGCCGCGCCCGCTGGCTCCGCGGCGTTCGCGGGCCGGGACAAGACGCCGGGCGCCGCCGCCAGCGATAATCCGACTCCTGCCGCGCGCCTCATGAACTGACGTCGATCCAACTGCGGCATGGCAGCGTCTCCCGTTGCGGTGGTCGTGCCTCGATGGCTGTCGATCTTAACAGCAGGACGTATCTGCCTCCAGCATCCTTGCCGGTGAAAACGCGCGAGAGTTAAGTGCGTGAACAGGTATCGGTGGATGTTTGACAAGTGCCCCGACTGATCGCAGGTCTCGCCGGTGTTTTCGTCCGGTACCTAGCCATCATCGACTGCCGTTGTGTCGGCAATTTCGCATAATTGAGGGGGCAATCGGTCTCTCTCCGATTTCATCGGGAAGGCGCGTGATGGGGCTGACATTCGTCGAAGGCACGGTCACCGGCCCAAGTGGGAATTCGCGGCCGGTCAAGTTCCTTGTCGACAGCGGGGCAAGCTATTCGCTGTTGACGCAGGACGTCTGGCAACAACTCGGCCTAGCGCCCCAGGAAACGCTCAGCTTCACACTGGCCGACGGAACAACGATCGAACGGGATATTTCCGAGTGCCGAATCGCGCTAAACGGCAAGACACGACATACTCCCGTGATCCTGGGAATACCCGGTGACGAGCCGCTGCTGGGCGCCGTGACCCTCGAAATCCTCGGGTTGGTGCTGGACCCGTTTCAACGCACGTTGCGCGCCATGCGCCTGCGGCTCTCGCCGGATTTTTGACAAGAACCCCGCCAGGTCGGCTCGACCTGGCGGGGTTTTTTCGTGGGGTGCCCGTGCCAGCTCGGAAGTGTCCGTCAAGTTGTGTACATCGGTTTTTGGCATTTCCTGGTCTGGTAGGGCAAGCGGCGTGCTAGTGACTGTCCAAAGGTCTAAGGCGTTGGCGCTGAGAGCTGTCGCCCAACCTAACCCACTTGTCAGCATTGAGTTGCTATTCTGTACCGGAACCCATCCGGCGAGTTGAACGCCCGCATCGAAGGGTGAAGTGTTCGGGGTCATCGGCTTGAATTGATCCCACATCTCAATCTGTGCGGAGGTACGGCGCCGACCCAGCCTGCTCAGGGCATCTACACCCAGGGGCTTCACATACTTGCCAGGAAGCCGCAGAACTGCATACTTAGCGGGCTGGGGCCACGCCGCGGCGCACAGTGCGCGCGCTCGGCGGCGCGAATTTTATCACGCGCACTGCTCTCAACAGTGAGGATTCCGTCATGCTGTTCACGAATTCGCACCAGGAATTGAATCGGAATCATCTGCAACGGACAAGCATTGCGAGGCGTTCACAATATTGTCGCGGCGACGGCTGTTTGCAGATCGAGGCGCTCGAAAGTCGCGCTCTGCTGACAGCCACGATCGTTGACACTCCCGACGTCAACGTCAGTCAGGCCTTGGGCAATCAAGACGAATCGGCGATTGCCATCAACCCTCTGAATCCTCTGCAGATGTTTGTCTCTTCGAATCACACGAACGGACTGTTTGCCGCTTATAGTAACGACGGCGGTGCGACCTGGCTCTCGAGCGCTGGACCAGGCGACGCGGCACCGGGCGATTTCAGCATCGGTGACGGCAACGACACGCTGCCCACTGCCTGCTGCGATCCGACCGTGTCGTGGGACCAGTTCGGCAACCTGTTTCTCGGCTTCCTCGATGGAACCCCACCACGGGAGAGTCACGTGGCAATCAGCACGGACGGCGGGCAGACCTTTGCTTTTCTGGCTACTTTGGGCGCGAGCACGGATCAGCCCACGGTTGTCACCGGTCCTGGTCTTGGCGGAGCCAACGGAAGTGTGTGGGTCACGTATCGAGAGGGGACCACGATAGCTCGGGGAGCGGCTGTTACCGGCCTGGGCGTCGTGGGAGCATTCGGCGCCGCTCAGTCCGCAGCAGGAATTGGCCAGTTCGGGGACATCGTGATCGGACCAGCCGGTCAGGTTGTCGTCACGGGGCAGTCGGACACCCAAGTTCAGACCGCGACGGATCCGGACGGGCTCGGTGCCGCGCCATTTAACGCGGCGGTGACTTTCGCCACTAACGTCGCCAGGTTTGACGCCATTACGGCTCAGCCAGCCCGTACCATCGATGCGGAGGCTGGCCTGGCCTACGACCTCAGCGGAGGGGCCTTCGATGGCCGGCTCTACATCGTCTACACCGACGAGCAGCCCGACGAAAGCAACGACACGGATATCTTGCTGCGGACTTCAATCGACGATGGCGCCAATTGGAGCGCGCCGATTCAAGTCAACGACGATGCCGGCGTAACGAGCCAGTTCTTTTCCAAGATCGCCGTCGACCAATCGACCGGCAACGTGGGCATTGCGTGGTTTGACGCGCGAAATGATCCAGGCGGGAACACATTGGTCGAGCTCTTTGTGACCGTGAGCGATGACGGCGGCGCGAGTTTTGCGCCCAATCTTCAAGTTGCCGAAGGGCAGACCAACGGGACGGTCGCCGCAACAGGTGGACAGCAACTGGGTGACTACATTGGTTTGGCGTTCGACGCTGGCATACTCGTCCCCTCGTGGTGCGATAACTCGAATAGCACCGCCGACAATCCAAATGGCACGCTTCAACAACTCGACATCTACGTATCGCGCGTAATCGTTTCCGCGCCACCGGTGATTTCGAGCCTGGCGGTAATTCCCGCCGTAATTGACGAGGGTGGCTTGGTGACTCTCAGCGCTTCGTGGCAGGCGTTCCAAACGCACAACGCGCTGATTGATTGGGGGGATGGCACGTCCACGGCCTTGGGGCCGCTTGCAGCGGGCAGTTACGGGTTCGACGTGGGGCACACTTACCTCGATGACGATCCTCTCAGTGGGACGCCATCAGACATCCTGGACATTACGTTGACGATCACCGACATTGCCGGCTTGTCAGTCGATGCCACGACACAGGTTACCGTCAATAACGTCGACCCCGTGGTCGTTGATTTCGCGAGTGACGCCCCATTTGCCGACAAGGCC
>CAZUPX010000383.1:0-3189 GCA_964622155.1 uncultured Planctomycetaceae bacterium
GTTGGGACGCTGCGTCGAACGGCCCGTGTTGGCTCGATCGACACCGGTCGAAATTAATAGCGGCGGTGCGCTCTCGAGGCGCGTTATGCCCTCCAGCGCCCAGCCGCCCAGCAGCAGATCTCCTGCCTTTGCCCAGTTGGCTCCGAACTTTCGTCCTTTGCCGAAGGGCAGCTCGTACACATAGGCAAAACTGAAGACGTGGTTAACGTCCCAACTCGAGCGCGAGTAGTCCTGCCGGCGATCAAACGGGTTTTGCACCTTCACCTCTGCGAGCGAAGACTGGCCGTCGAGTGATTTCTGCCACGCATAGTTCATGTTGAGCTGCAGTCCATTCGAGTAGCGCTTGAGCAGCGTGACCTGCAGACTATTGTAAGAGCCGTTGTAGGCGTTAGAGCCGCCGTCGAGATCGCCAAATTCCGGTAGCAAACGGCGGGGCTGGATGGGTCCCGGGCCAGGAGTCAACGCGGTATTGAAGGGCGAATAGCCGATCTGCTTGCGGCTGCCAGAGCCCACGTAGCCGATGTCCAGCGACAAATTGTTCATCAGCTCGCGTTGAATGAAGAGGTTCCACTGCATGGTGTACGGTGACCGATTCTCGGGATTCTGAGGCCAGCCCCCGATGGCAGAGGTATTCTGAAAACTCGGGCCCGCGTCGGTGATCGACAAATCGAGCCCGCCTCGGTTGGGGCTGAACACTTGCTGAACCGTGAAGGGCCAGAACTTCCGCAGGTCCTGCAGCTCCTGCACAAAGGTGGAGTTGTAGAAAATGCCGAAGCCCGAGCGTACAACGGTTTTCTGTCCGAGCTTGTAGGCAAGACCGGCGCGCGGGCCAAAATCGTTGAAGTCGTTTTGGATCAACGCCCGACCAAAGCCAAACGTGTTGGCCGGTGCGTTGAGCTTGCCCGTTTTCGGATCGGGTTCTGGGTTGGTGGTCGCCCACATCAAATCCCCGACGACTCTGCCTGAGGCGGGATCCTTGTGCACCCAGAGGTTGCCCAGCCGATCAGTCTTGTCATAAGGGCGGGTGCCCATCTGATACGTCAAGCCCAGGTTCACGGTCAAATTCGAACTCACCCGCCAATCGTCTTGAAGGTGGGCGAGGTAGTAGTGGCTGATACTGTCCGTCAAGGTGTTGCCTGAGCCGCGACGCACTTCACTTGGGTAACCCAACAGTGCGTCGGCCATCGGGAAGTTCGTGATCTGGCCATTAAATATGGCGTCACCGTTCATCGGGTTCGCGGTGTTCGTATAGAAATTTCGGTAGTGGTACTGGCCCCCGAACTTAAACGAGTGCTTGCCTCGGATCATCGACATATTTCCGCGCCATTGCCAAATCTTGTCGCCGCTGACGCCGCCGCTGGCACTCGGGATGCTGTAAGCGCCAAGAGTGATGTTGACCAGCGGGTCGCTGAAGACCTCGGCTTGGTACATTCGGATGCCAGTGCGAGCAAAATACTCGGCGCGAGTCACCGGTTTGGTTCCCAAGTTTCCGTCGCCGGGCTTATTGGTGCCGAAGCCGACTTCAAGGGTCGTAGCCGGACTGAAAATATGGACCCAGCTCCCACCGTAGTTGGTGACGTCGAACAGGCTGACATCAGAGACACCGATGATCGCGTTGGGATTGACCAGGGTCGCGTCCTGACGGCTGTATCGGAAAAAGAAGCTATTGGTCGCGTTCACGTTGTAGTCCCAGCGGACACTGAACAAGTCGCGGTCATTGGCTTGGCTGCTATTCGAAACCAGGTTCTGCACCTGCCCAGGCCGGTTCGGCAATGGAACCATCAGTTCAAGAGCGGTTGGGATGGCCTTGTTAATTCGACCCGCTGGAATGATATTGCCCGGGAAGCAGGCAGCCCGATCACTGGCGGTGCAATTTCCAGTCAGCAGTGGATCTCTCAGATAGATCGGGCTAGCTTGGGTGAGCAAGCTTGAGAAGTCGCCGCGACGGAGGTCAGCGGGCGGGGAATTCCCCAGCAAGGTGTTGCCGCGACGGCGCCGGAAGCCTTCCCAGGAAAAGAACCAGAACATCTTGTCGCGCAGGTCGGCCTTCGGCAACAGGACCGGACCGCCAACTGCGACACCATATTGATTCAGCCGGAACGGCGTCTTGCCCAAGCCGTTGCGATTGGCAAAGAACTCATTCGCGTCCAACTTATCGTTGCGCAGGAACTCATAGAGGGTTCCGTGTAGATCGCGCGTGCCGGACTTCGTCACCATGCTCACATTGGCCCCCATCGAGCGGCCGAACTCCGAACCGGTGTTGGTGGCCACCTTGAACTCCTGAATGGCGTCCATCGACGGCGAGATGCCAGGAGAGTTCATCATCTGCATGTTGGAGTCGATGCCGTCCAGGGTGAAGTTATTGTCCTGCGGACGCCCGCCGTTCACAGAAAACAGTGCGGTGCCGGACTGGGCTGTCCCGCGGTTTTGGCTGCGGCTTATCGAGCTTGTGCCCGGCATCATCAGAATCAGACCCGTAAAGTTGCGTTGATTCACCGGCATGCGCTCCAACTCCTGCGAGGTGACGACTCTACCCACCGAGGCTTCTTCCGTCCGCAAAGCGGGCGTCACGCCGGTGACCTCGATCGTTTCGGTGAGTTCTCCGACCTGCAAAGCAAAATCCACTTCCAGCACAGCACCGACTTCGAGGACGACGCCCGAGCGAACCTCCTTCTTGAAGCCCGCCGATTCGACCTGAATGGTGTACGTTCCCGGGTTCAGCGGTGCGACGCGATATTGCCCGGCTTCGTTGCTTTGAACCTTGCGCTCGGTACGCGTTCCTTCGTGGATCACGGTCACCGAGACGTTGGGTGCGATGGCACCGCTGGAATCCGTGATATCGCCCACGAGCGTGGCAGCAGTCTGAGCCTGGAGGCTACAAGGACTCAGAAGCATGAGAGCCAGCAGAAAGCCTAGGCTAAGCCTCAGGAGGTTTCTTTGGAAGCGCATACACTTTCTCCTTTTCTTTGATTCTTAAAGGGTCGAACGGTGAAAATACCGCCCGCGCGATTGGTATAGGCAAAGTTATCGTTAACTGTATGGCCGGAACTCTAGATTAGGAGTTCCGCCGATGTCAAGCGAAAACTCAGAGAGAAACAGAGAAAAGAAAGTAATGCGATTAGTTACAGGGGGAGTTTGGAGCGCGGTAGCTTGCTACCGCTTTGCACCGGGGCAATTCTCCTCAGGCGC
>CAZUPX010000384.1:0-5342 GCA_964622155.1 uncultured Planctomycetaceae bacterium
CGCTCGAGCATCAACGAAACGTTCAAGAAGCCGTTTGACGTGGCCCTGTTGGCCGAGCGTCTGCGGACCTTGATCGGGGCTCGCAAAGAGTTGGTCTAAACCGAACCACGTACGCTGGCGTGGGCTTAAAAATTCGGTTTAGATCGCCTCGCAGGCTGATCCATCGCAACTAACCCGTCGCGGATGACCCCCGCGACGGTTTTTTTGCGCGCGCATCGGCCGGTTAATCCGCGTACTGGCGTGCGGTTACTGAGTCGGGGCCGCAGCGAACACGGCCGGCGTGCGCACCCCTCGACGGACCCGCCTGTGGCCCTAGAATGGGCCCTATGGCGGTATACGACCCCCAAGTTGGTCCGCCACGGGCCTGAGGAAGGCGTGGAAGGACGCAGTGCGACTGCATGACTGACTTGACCCACTTTGACGACCAGGGCGGCAGCCGCATGGTCGACGTTGCCGCCAAGCCGATCACCGCTCGCTCCGCGCGTGCCAGCGCCCGGGTGCTAATGCAGCCCGCCACGCTGACTTTGGTGCGCGATCGCAAGGCGGCCAAGGGGGATGTTGTCGAAGTTGCTCGATTGGCCGGTATCATGGCCGCCAAGCGGACCGCTGACCTGATTCCCCTGTGCCACCAGGTCCCGCTGGATGCCGTTGAGTTGCAGTTTGGCTTTCCGGACGACCGGCACGTGGTGATTCAGGCGACGGCTCGCGCAACGGCTCGCACGGGGGTGGAGATGGAGGCCTTCGTGGCCGCCAGCGTGGCAGCGCTGACGATTTACGACATGTGCAAGGCGGTCGATCGCGGCATGGTCATCGAGCAAATTCAGTTGGAGGAAAAGTCGGGGGGCGCAAGCGGCCACTTTCAGCGGGCAGCGACATAACTAAGGCAAAACGGCGAGGAAAACTTTTCATGGAGCAAGCTCTGCGGTCGCACGACGGTGTGGCCAGTCACTGGAAACGCTTGTATGGGCCGATCGCCGCCGAGTTGGCCGCCGCCGAGGAGCTGTTGCGCGGTGAGCTGCGCAGCGCCGACGCATTTGTCGACTCGCTGGTCAAGCATGCCTTTCGCCTCGGAGGCAAGCGATTACGCCCGGCGATGTTGCTATTGGCGGCTCAGGCCAGCGGCGACATCACGCGGTCGCATATTGTACTGGCCGCAGTCGTCGAGATGATCCACCCTGCCACGCTAGTACACGACGATGTACTGGACGAGGCCAGCTTGCGTCGGCACCGCGAGACGATCAACGCGCGCTCCGACAACGAAGCCAGCGTGCTTGTGGGCGACTATTTGTTCACGCACGCGTTTTACCTGGCCAGCTCGCTCGACACGACGTACGCGGCTCGCACGATCGGCCGTTCGACGAATATCGTTTGTGGCGGCGAGCTGCGGCAGATTCATAATCGTGGCAATTTCGACCTGGACGAGGCCGAATACCTGGAAATCATCGAGGC
Source organism: uncultured Planctomycetaceae bacterium (assembly GCA_964622155.1). Taxonomy (GTDB): domain Bacteria; phylum Planctomycetota; class Planctomycetia; order Pirellulales; family PALSA-1355; genus CAZUPX01. The sequence continues at coordinate 1,450 of CAZUPX010000384.1, forward strand.
CAAAACCGCCGAATTGTGTGCTTGCTGCTGCCGTCTAGGGGCTCACTACGCCGGAGCGAGCACCCAGTGCGAAGAAGCGCTGGCCCGCTTCGGCCGCAAGCTGGGCATTGCGTTTCAGATTGCCGACGATACGCTCGATCTGGTTGGCAACGAACGATCGATGGGCAAGAGTCTCGGCACCGACCTGGCCAAACAGAAGCCGACCTTGCCGTTGATCCGGCTGTTGGTGGAAAGCGGGCCCGCCGCCCGTCGGGATTTCATTGACCTGTTGGGATCGAACGATCGCGCTGCTTGCCTTCAGATCGCCGCGCGCTTGGAGGGGAGCGATGCGCTCCGCTATGCCAACGATAAGGCGATGGCCTTCGCCCAATCGGCCCGCACCGAACTCGTCTGCCTGCCCTCCAGTCCTGCCCGCGAAGTGCTGGCGACACTGACCGAGATGGTCGTGAGCCGGCAGGATTAATCCTTTGACTGTGGCTTGAGGTCTGGGTGCCATGCCCGCGCAAGCGCGGGCATGCTCGTTGCGCCCCATTCACTCACCGGCCAGCCTGACCGGATTCTCCACTGTGCGGTCGTTCCTCACGTTGCCCGTATTCAAACAGCCTGCCGGCTCAAACAACAGCACGTGACACTCCTCGGCGGCGACCGGCCGGTGCTCGACCCCGCGTGGCACGATCACGAATTCGCCTTGGTTGACTTCCAAGTAGTTCTCTGAGCCGTCGGCACCACGGTAGTCCATGCGAAACGACCCGTAAACCACCAGGAACAATTCGTCCTCGGCGGCATGGTGGTGCCAGACGAATTCGCCCAGGAGTTTCACGAGCTTGACGTGCTGACCGTTAAGCTCGCCAACGATCCTCGGGCTCCAAATATCAGAGAATCGAGCGAGCTGATTGGCAAGGTTGATTATCTTCATGGCTGACTCGCTAGGTCGTTGACCCACGCCACGAACATAGCATCGCGATTGGCACTTCGCCAACAAGCGCTGCCGGCATACAGCAATTAGCGCGCCTTCGGTGGCCACACTTCTTTCGCGCAGTTGTCGATTCGCCTATACTTTTGACAAGTGCGGCGCGATCGACTCACCAAGGACCGCAACTGGAGGGGACTTCCGTATGACGCTGACTCATCGCATCACGTTGACACTCTCGGTTGCTCTGGTCGTTCTGGCCGGCTCCACTTATCGCTGCACCGCCGACGAGTGGCCGCAGTGGCGAGGTCCGAGTCGGGATGGGGTTTGGAAAGAGAAAGGGCTTGTCGAGAAGTTCGCCGACAAGCAATTGAAGATTACCTGGCGGCAGACGGTCGCCAGCGGCTACAGCGGACCGACTGTTGCCGGGGGGCGCGTCTATGTCACGGATCGGCTCGTTGAACCAAAGCAGATCGAGCGAGTCCACGCATTCGACGCCAAGACCGGTAAACCGTTGTGGACGCACGCTTATGACTGTGTGTATGACAAAGTCGGCTACACAGCCGGCCCGCGGGCCAGCGTCAGCGTCGACGGAGGCCGAGCCTATGCCCTGGGGACGATGGGACACCTGATTTGCCTGGCGGCCGACTCGGGCAAGGTGCTGTGGAGCAAGGACTGCTATACCGAGTACAAAATTCGCATGCCGATTTGGGGTATCGCGGCCAGTCCGTTGATCGAGGGCGAGCGAGTAATCGTGCAGATCGGCGGCGAGGGGGCGTGTTTGGTCGCATTCGACAAGCACACCGGCAAGGAACTGTGGCGGGCGCTGGATGACAATGCCTCATATTCGGCGCCGATCATCATTGAACAGGCCAGCCGCCGCGTCATGGTGTGCTGGACCGGCGACAATGTCGTGGGACTCGACCCGGTTTCGGGAGACCTGTTGTGGAAACATCCGTTTAAGCCCGCCAAGATGGTCATCAACATCGCCACGCCGGTCCTCGAGCAGAACCGCTTGTTCTTCACCAGCTTTTATGACGGGTCGCTGATGCTGGCGCTCAAGAGCGACCAGGCGGCGGTCGACCAGGTGTGGCGCCGCAGCGGTCGCGACGAGCAACACACCGACAGCCTGCATTCGATCATCAGCACTCCCTATCTGGAAGGCGATTACGTCTATGGCGTCGACAGCTACGGCGAGTTCCGCTGCCTGGACGCCAAGACGGGCGACCGAATCTGGGAAAGCCTGGAACCCACGCCCAAGTCGCGGTGGAGCACGATCCACATGGTCCGAAATGGCGATCGGATGTGGATGTTCAATGAGCGGGGCGAGCTTGTCATCGCCCGCCTATCGCCCAAGGGCTACGAGGAGATCAGCCGCGCGAAGCTCATCGAGCCGACCAGCGTGCAACTGGCGCAGCGCGGCGGGGTCTGCTGGTCGCACCCTGCTTTCGCCAATAAGCACGTCTTTGCGCGGAACGATGAAGAGCTGGTGTGCGCCAGCCTGGCAGCCGGTGAAAACTAGCTAGCTATGCCGCCGCGCTCGACTTGCACGACACGCTCAAGGACGTCGCACCGCCGCCGCCACTCGACGAACTGGTGGCGATCGCAATGGCCAATCGACCCGACCTGGCAGCTTACCGATTGGGACTGGCGCGGGCACAAGCCGACGTGCGGCTATCTCACGCCAATCGAGTGCCAGATGTGTTCGCCCTCTACCAACCGTTCACTTATCAGGACAACTCGCCTTTCAATCAGCCAAGCCATGATGTGGCCATTTCAGTCCATTTGCACGTTCGGTCGATGTGATATAATTGAGTGCTTGCCTGACATTCTGTTTTTCGGGGGCGAACTGGGTTCGACCGGATAGCTAGAAGTGCCGGTGGCGTGCCGTGGTTGGTCAGTGGGCCACGTTAAAAGCTGACCAATATCTTCAATTGCCGAAGATAGCTTTGCTTTGGCTGCCTAGAGATAGGCAACCCGAGTTGCGGGCTTTAGTCGGAGAGGCCCAAAAACTCGTCACCAAATCCGAATCGCCTTGGGTCACTGCTGGGCACGCCCGAGGTTAAAAACCGTTCCTGGCTGGCCCGAGCGAGACCTCGTCGGTTGGGGGTGCTCGGGCGAGACGAGTAAATGATCCGACTACGCACGTAGAAGCCTTCGCGGAAATATCGCGGGACGCGGGTTCGATTCCCGCCGCCTCCATTCCCCGGCTTTGCAGGGTTTCGCCCAATGTGGCAAGCCCTTGCAAAACCGGGGGTTTTTCATGCGCGGTCTTCGTCGGTTGCGGTTCGCTGCGCTCCATTGCGTGCGCGTGCTGCGCCGCTTTCTGCGCCGCTTTTGTGTCGCTCGTTTCCACGCCCGTTGTGGCCCGCTCAAAGTCGGCGTCGGTCACGTCAACGTAGTGCCGCATCGCCACCGCTTGGGTATTGCCCAACCACTTCGCCACAACCGCCAGCGGGAATTGCCGGGCCAGGTCCGTTTCGCAACTTGCCCGCATCGAATGCCACAAGCGGGGCCAGGGTTCCAGGCCGGCACGGCGGACAACCTTTTCCAGCGTGGTTCGCAGGTTGGCGTTTGCCCAGCCGGCCGGGCCTTGGGCGCGCCGCCGGTATTCTTCGGGCATGACGTACTCGGCCCCTTCCGGGGCTTCGTCCCAAGCGACTTCCAAGTAAGGCCGAATGGAGGGGAATAGCGGAATCACGCGGTAGCTTCGGCCCGCCAAGTGTTGCGTCTTGGGGCTTGGGACCGTCAGCCGCCCGCGTTCCCAATCCACGTCCTGCCAGCGCAGGCTTAGGGCTTCGCTCGGCACGCGCAGGCCGGCGAACCGGGACAAGGCGATAAGCAATTTCCAAGTGCAGTTGGGGGCATGTTCAATGGCCCGCACTACGTCGGCCGCTGGGACGTAAGCCCGCCGCTCCGATGCGTCGCCGGGCCGATGACGGACAAACTCAAAGGGATTCGTTTCCACCAAGCCTTGTCGCTT
>CAZUPX010000385.1:0-2187 GCA_964622155.1 uncultured Planctomycetaceae bacterium
CCCTGATGGCCTACGACCACACGAACGGCGGCGTGACGCCGCAGGCCGGAGTGGCCATTACCGGCGGGGTCTTCTACCCCGCCAATAGCCAATTCGGCAGTCAGTATGCGGGCAAGTACTTCTACGCCGACTATGGCGCCAACTTCATCCGCATCTTCGACCCGGCCAATCCGGGTTCGGTCACCACGCCCGACACGTCGACGGGGTTTGCCACGGCCCCCACGACTTTCGGTCCGGTCGACCTCAAAGTGGACTCGGCGGGCAACCTCTACTACCTGGCAATCGGCGGCGAGGTTTATCGGATCTCGGCCACGTCGGTCGTGGGTCGGTGGTTGTTCTACAACCAGTCGACGTTTGACGGCAACAACCCGGCGGCCAATGCCGCCGACGATGGCGCCATCGCCACCGACAAGACCGCGTACCTGCCTGGCAGCGGCACGGCGACCTTCTCGGCCGTGTCCAGCTACAGCCGCGGCATCAACGGCTTGATGGTCGACATCTCCGGCGCGCACGGCGCGCTAACGGCCAGCGACTTCATCTTCAAGATCGGCCGGAACAACTCGCCGAGCTTGTGGGCCACGGCCACCGGTCCGACGGCGGTCACCACGCGCGCCGGCGCTGGCACCGGCGGAAGCGACCGCGTCGAGTTGCTGTGGGCCGACAACGCAGTCCAGAAGAACTGGCTGGAAGTGGTCGTCGAAGGCAACGATGCCTTGGGCGGATCCAACACCAACACCGGGTTGGCCAGTAGCTACGTGTTCTATTTCGGCAACGGCCTGGCCGATTCTGGAACCGGCAATACGAGCGCGTTCCAGACGACATCAGCCGACGAAATATACGCCCGTAACAACCCGACGAATCTGGCCAATCCCGCCACGCGCAGCAACGTCGCCGATTACAACCGTACCGGCCAGGTGGACTCGGCCGACCAGATCGTCGCCCGCAACAATACCACCAGCCTCAGCAACCAATTGAATTTCCTGGTCGTCGGCGCCGGCGGGCCGTTTGCGCCTGAGTCGTCGGCCGCGTTAGTCGATGCGGCATCGGCAGTCGCGACAAACGGAGATGAGAAGTCCAGCGCCACGACCAGTACCAGCGGCGACGCTGGAATCGCTTCTGGATTGGCGACCAGTCCCATGGCAGGCTCGGTTGCCCCAGTGAGTGGACCTGCGCCTTGGTTGTTTACAAGGTTGCAAAGCATCGGTCCACGCTGCGGTGCCGCCGATCAAGTCTTTGATCGGTTGGCCGCGGCAGATTCGCCACTCGATCGCCAGGGGCGTGTCGACGTTGACGGCAGCGCCGACGAATCGTGGCTGGACGACGAGCTACTCGATTCGCTGATCGCAGGTCAGTAAGGAAAGTCGTGCGAGGCTTAGGCTGGGACCGCCGTTCCTTCTTTCGGTGCAGGTACATCGAAACGTAGCGCGGCTTGTCGATTGCGCTTCGACCAATACCGCCGCACAAAATACGGCCGCATGTCGCGAGTTGATTGGGCGAGGACGCGCGCGGTCCATTGCGCCAGAAGCACCTGGCCTTCCGCGAATGCGTCGAGCGAGTCCGGCGGGTCGGTCATCCAGGACGCTTCGATCTCGTCGCGCTCGGCGTAATACGCGGCACCCAGCGTCGCCGGATCGCGCATCACCGTACGATGTAATCGTTCATGTCGCCACCAGAGCGATTCGCCGTCGGCCTGCTCGGTTGGCGACTTTCCCAGGTCGAGAGGCCGATCGACGGCTACCGGCTTGAACAAGCTCGTGCAGGGGGCAGCGGTGCCGGTGGCCCAATGGCGGATGGCGCCGGGCCGCAGATCGCAGATCCATGAACCTGTCGTTTGAGAGGCTGCCAGCAACCCGCCGGCGTGGACGCACGGCACGCCCAAGCCTCCATTGATCCATGAATAGTTTGGCGCGACGCCTCCGTGACCGTGATCGCGCAAGATCCCAGCCAGGTCAATTGGCCCTTCGGCGCGACTCACGAGTTGCTGCGTGCGTGCCTGGCGAATCCGGCACCCCGAAATGCGAGTCTTGATGACGTCGCTGTGATGCTTGGCAAACTCGGGAATCGTCAGCCCGTTGGAGATGCTGCGGGCACCGCGCACTTCTTCGACCGCGTGATGCCGGCCGGCCGTTTCGAGCACCAGTGCGCCGCGCGGATCGGCCACGATGAAGCTGTTGTGGTAGGTGAATC
>CAZUPX010000386.1:0-3506 GCA_964622155.1 uncultured Planctomycetaceae bacterium
GGTGCGGCAAGATTTTATGGCGGCTGTAGCTGAAGTCGCCAGACTTCAGTGAGGGTGCGCCTGAATTCTTGCGAATTCAGCTACGTGCCAGGATTTCTTGCCGCACCCGCAAGATCTCCCCGTTTTTGTCCCGCACGGGCGATCTGATATCATTGGGTCAGCCATTCCCAGTCCACACGAGGTGACCTATGCATTGCTCGATTCGACGTGCCGCTACGGTTTTTGTTCTCGGACTGCTGTTTGCTTCGCGCGCCGCTGCGCAGCAAGGCGACTCCGCGTTCAAGCCGCCCGATGACATCGCGTTTCGCACGGCGAACATCATTAGCGAAGGAACGCGGATGACGGCTGAGGTCTACGTGCCGAAGTCGGCGGCGTCTGGTGCGCAAAAGTTGCCCACGATCATCATGGCGCACGGCTGGGGAGGTGTGGCGGCGAATCTGAGACCGGACGCGGCTAATTTCGCTCGTGCGGGCTACCTGGTCGTGACGTTCGACTATCGGGGCTGGGGCTCCAGCGACTCGCGTGTCGTACTGACCGGCCGGCAGCCCAAGCGCACCAGCGACCTGCGGTTCACGGCTGAAGTGCTGGAAGTCCGCGAGGTCGTCGACCCGATCGATCAGACAACCGACCTGGCCAACGCCGTCAACTGGGTCTATGGCGATCCCCAATGCGACCGCGAGCGGATCGGATTGTGGGGCAGCAGCTACTCGGGCGGGCACGTTGTGTACGTCGCCGCGCGCGATCCGCGCGTCAAAGCCACGGTCAGCCAGGTTCCGGCGCTCGACTCGCGGCAGGCCGCGCTATTTGGCGAAGACAAGAACAAAACATTCGACGAGGCCGCCGCACGCACGCGCGGCGACTTGGGTTATCCGGCCCCCGGCGCTCGGGTGATCGGCAACCTGCGGGGCGCTCCGATCCGCGAGAAGCTGATGCAGTACGCGCCCGTGGAGGACGCCGCGCGGGCGCCCGGCTGCGCGATGCTGTTCGTCCTGGCCGAAAACGAAGAGCTGTTCGACAACAAGGACCACGGCATCAAGGCCCACGAGCGTGCCACCGGCCCCAAAAAGCTGGTAATCGTGCCCAAGATCAAGCACTACGGTATCTATATGGAAGCCCGCAAGGAGGCGCAACAGTTGGCGATCGCCTGGTACGATGAGCACTTGAAGGGGGCGAAATAGAAGTTGGAAGTTGGGAATCAGGGTTCAGCGAAGATCAAACGTCTGCACGAAGTTGATGCCAAAATCGGAGGCCCATGTGAAACAAATGTATTTGCTGGCAACGGTGATCCTGGCCTGTCTAACGTCGATTGCCGCTGCGGCCGACGGTCCTTGGCGGTCGCTGCTGGATGGCGACACACTCAACGGTTGGAAGCAGCACGGCGGGGCGGCGAAGTATCGCGTCGAGGGGGGCGAGGTCATCGGCACCAGCGTGACCCGCACGTCGAACTCGTTTTTGTGCACTGAGAAGGATTACGGCGACTTTATTCTCACGCTCGAGTTCAAGGTCGACCCCACGCTCAATTCCGGCGTGCAAATCCGCAGTCAGGCGTTCGACGATCCGCACAAGTTCGACGATGGCGGCAAGAGTAAGACGATTCCCGCCGGCCGAGTGCACGGATACCAGGTCGAGATCGACCCATCTGACCGGGCCTGGACCGGCGGCATCTACGACGAAGGCCGCCGCGGCTGGCTAAACGACTTGAAACAGAACGAGCCGGCACGCCAGGCGTTTCGCCCCGGCCAGTGGAACACGTTTCACATCGAGTGCCGCGGCGACTCCATCAAGACCTGGCTCAACGACGTGCCGGCCGCCGACCTGAAAGACGGCATGACCCCCAAGGGTTTCATCGCCTTGCAGGTCCACGGTGTGGGCGATCGGACCGAGCCGTTAGAAGTCCGCTGGCGAAACCTGAAGATTCAGGAGCTAGGGAACAGCGGTGGCAAGGAATGATAGTTGATACGACGAAGAGTTAACCACAAAGGCACAAAGGACACGAAGGAGAATGGCGAATCAGGCGACGAAGAGTCTCTGACTTGCCAGATTGTTCTTCTTTGTGAACTTCGTGTCTTTGTGGTAAATCGTCCTTCGTCAACTGGCCAAACGACTTACCGCCCACCGGCTGGGTTCCACCACGCGTCGAGTTGTTGGCGCATGCGAGCCACGACGCTGGGCTCTGCGGCCGACCGGTCTGTCGTCTCATGCGGATCGGCGGCCAGGTTGTAAAGCTCGACATGGGCGGCCGGTTCGTTTTCTGGATTTGGCACGAGTAGCTTGCGGTCCCCTGCGATCATCCATCGCCAGCGGAGATTGGCAGCCGGGTTGTCGAGGTCGACGGCGTTGTGCGTAAAGCACGCGCCGAAGATGGCGCGCCGTTGGGCCACCACTCGCTCGTCGCGCAGGTCGACGCCCCGCATCTGCGGCGTTGGGCGCTCACCAAGCGTCGCCAGCAAGGTCGGTGCCAGATCGATTGACATCGCCAAGGAGTCCGACATCCGCGGCTCGATCTCGCCGGGCCAGCGGATCATGATCGGCGTGCGCAATCCTCCGTCATAGGGGGATTGCTTCGATTTGGCCGCGTAGCCGGCACGGTCGGGATTTTGAATCCAGCCGTTGTCGGCCAGGTAAACAACGATCGTGTCTTTGGCCAGATCGTGCCCGTCGAGATGGTTGAGCAGATCACCGACCGTTTCGTCGAACCATTCGATCATCGCCCAGTAATTGGCCACCGAGGGTGACGGCGCCTTGGCGGCGTATTTGTCCAGCAATCGCTCGGGCGGCGTGTGAGGCTCATGCGGCATCATCGGAGCGTACCATACGAAAAACGGTTGCTCGTCGCGCCGTGCGTCGGCGATGAAGTCGTAGATCGGCTGCATCGTCTTGCGGCCAATGTCCAGCCCCTGATCGCCGTGACGCTGCCCCTGGGTCATGCCGTGCGTGAAACCGCCACGGCGAAAGTTGCCCTGCCACCACTTGCCCGTCTGCAGACTCAAGTAACCGCGCTGGCCGAGAATTCGGGGTAACGTCGGCACAGTCTCCAGGTGAGCGTTCATCACCTCGCGCCCGGCGGCGAACTCGGGAGAACTGTGAAACTCTCGTGCAGCCACCCCCTTGGGCAACATTGGGTCGTTGCTGGTGACTTTGTGCTGGTGCGGATACAAGCCCGTGATGATCGAGGCCAGACTGGGGCAGCACAGGCTGGAGCACACATAGCCGCGGCGGAACGTCAGGCTTTCGCGCGCCAGCCGATCCAGGTGCGGCGTGCGCACGTGTGTGTGGCCCATGAACGAATAGTCGGTCCAGCCGTGATCGTCCGAGATAATGACCACGATGTTGGGACGTTCGGCGGCGACAGCGCCGCCTGCACCCAGCAACGCGGCCAGCACCAGCAGAACAACTAAACAGATTCGGTGCATGAAAGTATTCAGGCGTGTTCCTTTGTTCGTAAGTCTAACAACCAGGGTGACAGATCTGTAGGAGTGCGCCGGCCTCACAGAGGCCAGCTACAG
>CAZUPX010000387.1:0-6082 GCA_964622155.1 uncultured Planctomycetaceae bacterium
CCACAGTCGTCCGATGTCGGTCGCGCCCAAGGCCACATAGTTGCGAATGGCGAAGGTTTTTGAAATCGCCGTGTACTTGGCTGCCAGCGAATAGTCGAAACCGTCAAACGACGGACAGCGGTAATAGGGAACAATTGTGGCCGCCGCCGGTCGATTGACCGGATCGAGCGACGAGACCTTCATGTCGATAATCCCGTGGGTCGACGAATCTTCGAGAAAGTCGAGCAGCAAGCCTGCGAAGCTGTGCAGATGGACCGAGTGATTGGCCGCGTAGTTCCACACACCCTCGTCGACCGGGCTGGTGCTGGCCGGCGGCAATCGGCCTTGTTGGCCGGCGTAGTTCTGCGTCGCCAGGCCGATCTGCTTGAGGTGGTTGAGGCATTGGGTGCGCCGCGCGCTTTCGCGCGAGGCCTGGATGGCCGGCAGCAACAGCCCGACGAGCAGGCCGATGATCGCGATGACGACCAAAAGCTCGACCAGCGTCAAGGCCTGCCGCGCGCGAAGAGCCCGCATGAAGACGCCTTTGCGGCAATTGAACCCGACGCTGCCCCTGGCTGCATTGTACGCGATTATTGCGGTTGCAACCAAAAGAGTATGCCCGCGCGACCGCCCCACTGACCGAGCGCGAATCTAGCGGTCGATCTGCGTGTTGGGTAGGCTGCGTCGCAGGGCCTGGACTCCGGCGCTGGTGACCTTGGTGCGGCGCAGCACGAGTGTCGACAGGTCGCGCATGTCTCGCAGGTGGGCCAGGCCGGCGTCGGTGATGCCCGTATCGCCCAGCGTGAGCGTTCGGAGCTGCGTGAGATTGCGCAGAGCCGGCAGGCCGGCGTCGGTGATCTTGGTGCGGCCCAGGTGCAGCGTCCGCAGCGAGGTCAGGCCCTGGATATGTTGCAGGCCGGCGTCGTCGGTTTCCGTGCCAGCCAAAAACAGGGTCTCCAAGTGTGTCAGCCCGCTCAGGTACGACAGGCCGCGGCCCTTGATGGGCGTGTCGCTGAGATTGAGCGAATAAAGATCGCCGAAAGGCGCCAGGTTGGCCAGGGCGTTGTCGTTGAGCTTCGCGCGGCTGAGGTTGATTTCGACGACTTGCCCGCGGTCGTTGGTTTTGATCTTGCCGCCCAGGTTGGCAATCGCGCTGGTGGCTTGCTGCTCGGTCGAACCCGAGCAGCCCGGCAGGATCGCGACGGCCATAATCCACTCCGCGAGGCATGCGACGGCACGATGTTTCATGGTGCACTCCTTTACACTCCCAAAGGTTTATCCGATTGGCGCGTCGTTGGAAAGGCGAATTGGGGGCAGGTACGTGGCTTCGGGCCGGTGTGAGTATGTTTGTCTCGATAGGTTATCCAGAGGTCATTTCGTGTGTTCGTGCTCGACACCCTTGATCAGTCGCAAGAAATCTTCAATCGTCGCCGGTCGCTTCTCGGGAGACGATTCCAAACACGCCATGATCGCCCGCTCCAACCGAGAGTCGATGCTGGGGCAAAACTTGTGGATGTCGGTCGGCTCTTGCGAGCCGTGGGCCATGGCGGCCAGCCCGGCACCACGTGGCCACGGCAGATCGAACGCGCACAGCTCGTAGGCCGTCACTCCAAAGGCGAAGATATCCAGCCGCTGGCTGGTCGGTCGGCGGCGGACAACCTCGGGCGCCATGTAGTTGGCCGTGCCGGTGCGATTGCCCGGCTGCATAAAGGGCGGTGTGGCCGGCACCGTCAGCCCGAAATCGATGAGCTTCAGCGACTCACAGTTCTTTTCGACAACGAAGTTTCTCGGGCAGATATCTCGATGGATGTACCCCGCTCGATGCACGGCGCCTAAGGCTTCGGCCGCCTGGCGAATCAGCTTCATGCGCCGACCTTCGAGCAAATGGCTGCGTGCGACGATCAACGAGTTGAGGCCCGGTCCGTCGAGAAACTCCATCACCAGAAACTGCTCGCCGTCGGTCGTCAGCCCGTGCTCGATCGTATGCACGATGTGGGGGTGCACGAGCGAGACGGCGATGTCTCCTTCCTTGGGTTTTTTGATTCCGACAAACCGCGATTCCAGGTAGGCCGTCTTCTTCAGATCGAGAATCTTTAGGCCCACGATTTGGTTGGTCGTGCGGTCGCGCGCCTGGTAAAACGTGGACATCGTGCCCGAGATTGCCTCGCGCAACAGCTCAAATCGCGAGCGCAGGTTGACTCGAGTCGATCCTTTGAACAGATCCCGCAGACCCATCGTGATTCAATTTCTCCGGCTGTGTCGGAGCCGCTTCGCGTGCAACCACCAGAGGCGCCTATGCCCTCGCGGATCCTCCTTGCGCTACTCTATGCGGCACGCGGCGCGCGGGCAAGCAGACTGCATGATTCAGTTATGGGCGTCACGCGGCGCGAACATTGAGTCCGCATGGGCAAAGCCTATCGCCCGGCGCGGGGCATCTTGCCGCAATAGTCGATGGCGCGGGCAATCTCGCTTTTCAGAACCGAGCGACGCACGATGCGGTCGATATAGCCGTGTTCGAGTAAAAACTCGCTGGTCTGAAAACCCTTGGGCAGCTCGATGCGAATCGTGGCCTGGATCGTGCGCGGGCCGGCAAAGCCGATGAGCGCCTTCGGCTCGGCAAAGATGATGTCACCCAGCGAGGCGAAGCTGGCGGCCACTCCACCCATCGTCGGATTGGTGAGCACTGAAATAAAAAGTCCGCCCGCCTCGTCGTAGCGAGCCAGCGCCGCTGAGACCTTGGCCATTTGCATGAGCGACAATATGCCCTCGTGCATCCGCGCGCCGCCGCCCGAGGCGCTGATGATAATCAGCGGCAGCCGCTCGAGCGTGGCACGCTCCACCAGCCGTGTCAGCTTTTCGCCAACCACGGCGCCCATGCTGCCCATGATGAACGCCGAATCGGTCACGCCGAATGCCACGCGACGGGCGCGAATCATGCCGCTGCCGGTTACGGCTGCGTCGCGCAGACCGGTGCGCGCTTGCTCCGCCGCCAGCCGGTCGCGATACGGAATCTTGTCGACAAATTCCAACGGGTCGGCCGGTTCCAGTCCCGCGTCTTGCTCTTCGAAGGTCCCTTCGTCCAGTACCTGGGCAATTCGCTCGCGGGCCGAGACATACCAGTGATAGTCGCACTCGGGGCAGACCCCCAGCGCCCGCTCGGCCTGTTTGCGAAAGATCGTCTGCTGACAACCGGGACAGCGCTGCCAAAGGCCCTCGGGCACACCCCGCTTGGGGCGCCGGGTCGACGCGGTCGGATTTGTCAAAGATGTCTGGCTGGTCGACATAGTTGGGCGCGTTTCAAACTCATGCAGACAGTAAAGGCGGTGCAACTGCGAGCCGCTAGTTATTCCCATCGGCTACCGTTAGATGCCGGTGCGGTCAGGTGGGTCAATATTCAGGATTCGGTGGGAACAAGAGTCTGCGGTTCCAGGTTGATAGCTTCCCATTTTCCGCAAACTTCGCCCCCTTTCCACATATCCCCCACTTCGCGCTGCAACAAATAGCCGTGGATCACGCTGGCCAGCGGCTCGGGGGCCACGATGGCGATCGTGCCCTCCTTGTTTTTCTTAAGTATTTTGGTCAGAGCGGTTTGCACTCGCTCCTGGGCCGTGCTGAGGAGTTCACCTTCAGGGGGACAGACCGTCGATGGCTGCTCCTGCCAACCGCGATAAACTCTGGGCTGTTTGCGCTTCACGTCCTCAATGAGCATGCCCTGCCACAGACCGTGGTCCAGATTTCTGAGCGTCTCAAGCGTCTTGAGCTTCGCGCCCAGGGCTTCGGAGATCGCCTCGGCTGTTTCGCAGGCCGACTGACAGGGTCCACAGTAAATCGCCCCGATATTCAAAGGGCGAAGGTCTTCGATCATACGCTTGACTTCCTGGGCGCCGTGTTCGTTCAGCGGGATGTCGAGCGTGCCCTGGATGCGTTTTTGTTCGTCATAGTCGGTCGTCCCTGGGTGGATCAGCACAATCTGAACCATAGTTGTTAACGAGTCCTCGCGGCGGTGTTTGCCAGGCTCGTCAATGTGGCGACGCTCCGGGCATAGTCAGGGTGGCTAAAGATGGCCGAGCCAACCACCATCCAATGCGCGCCGGCCTCGGCGCAGCGGCCAATGGTTTCGGCATTCACGCCGCCATCGACCTCCAGCACGACGTCAGGCCCAACCTGACGGCGAAGTTGGCGAAGCTTTTCCAGAGCCACACTCTGGAATTCCTGACCGCCAAAACCAGGCGAAACACTCATCGTCAACACAATGTCGCAGGCGTCCAGCACCCCTTCGATCGCCGATAGCGGCGTTTCGGGATTGTAGGCCAATCCAGCTAGTGCTCCCAACGAGCGCACACGCTGTAGAAGCGGCCGAGGGTCGGCAACCGCTTCGACGTGAAACGTCACCGCGTTGGCGCCGGCGGAGATAAATTGCTCGACGTATCGCGCGGGCTCGGAGATCATCAAGTGCGTCTCGATCGGCAACTCAGTCACCCGGCGCACGGCCTCCACAATCGGCAATCCGTAGGTCAGGTTCGGCACGAAATGGCCATCCATCACGTCCAGATGCAGCGACTTGACGCCAGCGGTCTCGAGCTTGTGGATCTCGTTGGCCAGATGACCAAAGTCGCACAATAGCAACGACGGGACCACCCGGCACGCGCCCCGCAAAAGCGGCGCGTATCGCAGGCGTCCGGGACTTTCCGCGGGGGTGTCTACCACGAGTGTGGGCGCATCGGGAGGGGAAATCCGTTGAGCACTGCCAGCGTACTGGGTTTCCATTTCGGGTGGCACAAAGTGCCCCACTGAGGCCGGCAGACGCGGTCAGTCATGACCTCAATCCACAAGCTGACAGCAAACAGGAAAGTCCATTCTAGCAATGCCCTGGCCGGGCGTCAGCGCGGCTTGAGAACCTCGCCGCCTAAGTGCTATCGCAGCCAGCGATTAACGTCGATTGATCTCAGTGGACCGCCGTCCTCCGTGGGGGGGCTGACTCGCCGTTCAACCCTGCTCGAGGTCGCGGCTTTGCGGCAGATCGGCCAGACTTTCCAGTCCGAACAGATTCAGGAACCGCGGCGTGGTGTAGTAATGAGTCCAGCGTGGTTTAGTCTCGCTGCGCTCGAGCCGTAGCAGTTGTCGGCGCACCAAACCGAGCAGGATCTGTCCGCTGGGCTTGCCCCGCAGACGGCTGATCTCTTCCAAGCCGATAGGCGCGTGATAGGCCACGATTGCTAGCACGTCGATCGCAGCCTGCGACAGCCGGGCCGCGCGGGCCTTGCCATAATACGTGTCGCGAATACGCGCGTGCCGCTCGCGCAGCTTCATGCGATAGCCGGCCCCTTCGGCCGCGATCGTGTAAGGACAATTGCGTGCCGAATAGTCGCGGTTCAGCTCGCGCACCAGAGCATCGATCTCCGATGGTCGCACGCCGCGCATCAGTCCGGCCACTTGCTTGCTCGTCAGGGGCTGGTTGGTCGGAGTGCCAACAAACAACATCGCCTCCAGGATCGTGCGCGGCGAGATGGGACAAGGATCCTCGTCATCGGCGCCGCGTGGCTGCTCTTCGGCCTTCGCGATCACCTCATTGCCGCCCGTCGGGTTCGCGCAATAAGGGTCCTCGCCCGAGCCTAACATGCCAGCTAGCGCGGCGCTAAGCTCGTCGAGCGACGGCCGAGGGTCTTGGTCGACCTGCCGGAACGCCGACAGGTCGAGGCCGTCGGAGTTCGATTCCGGTGACGGGCGAGGGCTGGTGGTCATACTGGCACTATAGGGATGGTCCGGCGCCGAGGGCAAGCTCAGGCCACCCGCCCACATCCAGCCAAGCCGCTAGCGGGTTGGCACGTATTGCACAGGCCCTAACGCCGTTTACCGTCCCGCGTGCTTCTTCATAAACGCTAGGCCGTCGCGGGCCAGTTGCTCTTCGCTTTGATACATGCGGCGCCAGATCTTGGTGGCCGCGGCCAGCTCGGGCAGGGCCAGGCCAAAGGCCTCGATCACCATCCAGCCGTCGTAGCCGGTCTCCTTAAGGGTCTTGAACGTCGTGTCCCAGTCGACATTCCCCTGGCCGGGCGTGCTGCGGTCGTTTTCCGAAATGTGGACGTGGACCGTATAGGGCGCG
>CAZUPX010000388.1:0-1811 GCA_964622155.1 uncultured Planctomycetaceae bacterium
GCGCCGCGCTCGAAGCCGAAATCGCCTCCGAGCGACGTGGCGGCTACGACGCTCGCGCGATCGAGCCATCCGCCCGCGGAAGCCAACTCGACCCACTTCTGGCAAACAAAGAACGGCAGTTCCATCGACTCGTGGCAACACCGCGACCAGAGCCGCTCGTCGAACGGGTCGATCGGCAGACCGTCGCGCCCGGTGGTGATGAACAAATGCGGCACAGCAGCCGTGTTGCAGATGCGTTCCAGCTCGGCCAGGGCCGAGTCGATCTCGCTAGCTGGGCTCAACTGGTACACCTCGACGCCCGATTGCTCAAGCCGCGCTCGCAGCGCGTCGGCCAGGCCGTTGTCGCCGAGCACAATCGCAGCTCCGCTCCATTGCGGCTCGGCTGGCACATCGGCCGCCAGCGGCGCGTCTCGCATTTGCAATACAAAGCGACTGGTGATCGCCGTGGCAGGCAAGTCGGGAGCTGCCGTGTCCGGGTCAGCATGGGACGCGGTGTTATTCAGCACTGCCGGCGACGAAAACAGGTCGGAAAGCTCGAACCGTCGCGTCGAGATCCCATTTGCGCCGTTGACCGTCGGATGCGGTTTCGGAATTGCGTCCAACAGACGGCCCGCTGCGTTGAGCGAGGTCGCGACGGCCGATTGGCCGGCACCATTGAGCTGATCCGAGTGCGTGAGGCATTGCGCGAGCAAATTGCCCAAGGGGACTTCCGCTGCATCGGCCATGCCTTGCAGCTCGTCGAGCTCATCGGCCGACAGAAGCTGTTGGGGAGCGCGGCCCAGCCATGCCTGGGGCAATGGTTGGTGCTGATCGACAGTCTGGTCGGCAAAAGAGCGAAGCGCACGCTGAATCTCGCTCTTATGCCGCTCGCCTTTCGACCAACCGAGGTCGTACGGAGTCCCCTCGAATCGCTCGACGGGCGCGGGCTCAGGTTGCTCGGCAGCGTGACCGTTGGTGGTGTGACCGTCGAGCGCGGTTGACCGCTGGGTTCTGCCCGCACCGCTACCGGTTCTTACCAGGAAGTCGAGCACGTGACGCAGCGTCGGGAAATCATCGAGCGACAAGTTGCCGCCCGCGGCGGCTCCAACGTCGAAATACTCTTGTAGCTCGCCAAACAGTTGGGCTTTCTTGATGCTATCGACACCCAGGTCGGCCTCCAGATCGGAATCGAGGTCGACGACTTCGGCCGGATAGCCGGTTTGCTCGACGACAAAGTTGATCAGGAACGTCTCGAGCTCGGATGTGTCGGCCGGCGCGGCACTCGCGCGAACCGCCTGCGGCGCTGATTGAGATGGTGCGACTGCCACGACCGGCGCCGGAGCGGACGTGGCAGGAGACTGATTCATGCTGTCGTCGGCCGAGGCGGGAGTTTTCGAACCGGCCGCCACCAGAAAGTCGAGCACGTGGCGTAGAGTCGGGAAGTCATCGAGCGACAAATTGCCGCCCGTGGTTGCCCCAACGTCAAAGTATTCTTGCAATTCGCCGAAAAGCTGAGCCTTCTTGATGCTGTCGACGCCCAGGTCGGCCTCCAGATCGGAATCCAGCTCGACGACTTCGGCCGGATAGCCGGTCTGCTCGACGACAAAGTTAATCAAGAACGATTCGAGCTCGCTGGCGTTGGCCAGCGGAGCGGAAGGGGCACCGTTTGACGGTTTAATTGTGGCAGCCGCAACAGGTGCGGCCTTCACGTCGGGCATCGGCATCTCGGGCGCTGCCGGCTCGTCTGTCGGTTCCGTCGCTGCTGGGGCCGAACCCGCTTGCAGCAGGTAGTTGAGGACGTGTCGCAGCGTGGGGAAGTCGTCGAGCGACAA
>CAZUPX010000389.1:0-4438 GCA_964622155.1 uncultured Planctomycetaceae bacterium
CTTGTGGGGTGCTCAGCGCTCTGGGGTCCCAGATCCAATGGGTCGAAAGCTATGTGACCGACGACAAGATCTATTGCATCTATATCGCGCCAAACAAGCAATTGATCGAAGAACATGCCAAGCGTGGCGGATTTCCGGCCAATCGAATCTCGGAGGTTAAAGCGCGGATCGATCCTACGACCGCCGAGAAATGATCGGTATGGGGCAGGGGGCAATCCGAAACAACAAGCCGAACGCCGCGGCGCAGTTAAACGGGCCGGGAAATGATTCCCGGCCCGAGGTGTGCAGCGATAGGTCGTTGGGATCGGTCGACGGCTTAGGAACCCGGTCAGGCCGGGACCACCGAAGCGGCTCGGGGACCCTTTCCCTTAGTCGATGGACTTTGGTCGACCGTGTACTCCACTTTCTGACCCTCGGTCAGATTGTCGAATCCCATGTCGGCGACCGTCGAATGGTGGAAAAAGACGTCTTCTCCCGAATCTGTTTGAATGAAACCGAACCCCTTGTCCTGCACCAGCTTTTTGATCTTACCAGCCGCCATAACACGCGAACTCCTAAACGCGACTCAATCGATCAGTTTTAGGTGCCTGCTTGCGCCTGCCCCTAGAATCCACGAGCGTGGAACCTTGCCATCTTACACAACGAGTGGGGTTTTTCCAGATCGATTCCGGCCGAAAATCGGCCGATTCCCGCGTGCTGTCGGGCACCAGCGGCCGGCGCAGGCTTAGCAGGCGCGCATATTGTCGCGCGAAGACGAGGCCGACGTGGCCGTAGCCGCGACCAGATTGGCGGGGTGCTGTGGGGCGCGCGATGCCGACAGCGCCGCGGCCGCTTCCAGTGTGACCAACACGTTTTTGAAGGCTGGAGTCCGCGACGCGGGGTCGACGTGCCGCGGCACCAAGGCATTAGCCTCCGGATAGTACATCAGCGCATTGCCCGGCTTGATCTTCTCAAAAGCCTTTGCCTGAATGTGACTTAGCGAGCCTGCCTCGCTTCGCACCGTCACCGGTGCGCCAGGTTGCAGCCCAAGACGCTCAAGGTCTTGCGGGTGTACGAGGACGACGTCGCGGCGATCCTGTCCGCGGTACAGGTCATAGTCCTCGTACACAACCGTGTTGAATTGCCCCTCGCTGCGCACGGTCATGAGCCGCAACTGTTGCGGCCCGCCGGCCAATGCAGGCAGGTCGAGGACATGCAGGTGGGCTCGGCCGGTTGTCGTCGGAAACTGCGGATCTGCCAGTCTCCGACCGGAGATTCGAAATTCCGTTTTCGTGCGGTCGATTTCGCCAATCTTTTCCCAGCCGGGAATGATCTTGCCGATCGCCGCGCGGATCTGACAAGTCTGGGACATCCGATTCCAATCGAGCGGGCTTCCTGGTCCGAGCACGCGGCGACCTAGCTCGGCAATGATCTGGATTTCGCTCCGCGGCCCCTCATGCCGCGCGGGACCGCCGTCGCTCAGACGGACATAGCTGAACATCGATTCTTGCGTCGTCGCCTGCGGCTCTTCATCGCGGGCAAGCACCGGCAAGATGATGGTATCGCGCGCCAGACCGTGTGCGTGCCCCGTGTTGAGGGTCGTGCTGAGGTAAACGATCGTGTCCAGTTTGGCCAGCGCGTTTTCGACAAAGGTCGCGTCGGGATTCGACCCGAACAAGTTGCCTCCCAGGCAGAACCCCATTTTGAGCTGGCCCGCGGCGGCGGCTTCGACACATCCAAGCGTATCGAGCCCGGGGTCGACCGGCAGCCGCACTCCAAAGTGGCTCTGGAGTCGCTCGAAGACGACTTCGCGCAGCTTGGGAGTGACGCCGACGGAGCCCATGCCTTGTACGTTGGAATGGCCGCGAATGGGGAGCAGTCCGGCGCCTGGCTTGCCGACCATGCCGCGCATCAGGGCCAGGTTGGCGATGGCCTGCACGTTGGCCACGCCGTGGACGTGATGCGTGATGCCCATGGTCCAACCGAAGACGACGCGCTTGGCCGCCGCGTAGAGCTGTGCAATCTGGTCGATCTGGTCGCGCGCCACACCCGAGCGATTGCAAATCTCCTCCCACGAGAGGGACCGCAGGTGGTCTCGCAGTTGCTCCCAGCCACTGGTGTGATTGGCCAGAAAAGCCTCGTCGACAGCGGCCAGTTCCTCGACTCGTTTGGCGACGCCGGTCATCAGAGCCAGGTCGCCGCCAATGTGCGGCTGCACATAGAGACTCGCGATTGGCGAGCCGAAGAACAAACTTCTCAGATCGCTTGGAACGCCAAAATTGACCAGGCCCGTTTCCACAACCGGATTGATTGCAATCACTCCGCCGCCGTTGCGGCGAACCATCATCAGCGTGCGCATCAACCGCGGATGGTTGCTGGCGGGATTGCCGCCGATGACAAACACCAGATCCGCCGATTCGACATCCTCAAGCGTAACGGTCGCGGTGCCGACGCCCAGCACACTGGTGAGTCCGACCCCGCTGGCCTGGTGGCAGTAATAGCTGCAGTTGTTGACGTTGTTGGTGCCATACAACCGGGCGAGCAATTGCAGCAGAAAGCCGGCCTCGTTGGAGCTGCGGCCGCTGAAGTACCAAAAGCTCTCTCGCGGCTGGATGGCAGCCAGCTTGCCCGCGATGCGCTCAAATGCTTCGTCCCAAGTGATCGGTCGGTAGTGCTGCGACTGGCCATCGGCCACGAGCGGCGTGGTGATCCGCCCGCAACTTTCCAGTTCGCGCGGCGAGAATGCCTGCAACTGGGGGATCGAGTAGGTTTCGAAGAACTGTGGCCGAATGGCACCCTGCATGTCGGAGGCCATGGCCTGGAGCGATTTTTTGCAGACTTCGGGAAAGTGCCCGGCTTCATTGACCATGCCGCCGGCCTGCCCCCCCATTCCCAGGGCGCAAGTCTTGCAGGCGTTTTTCGTGCGCATCGCCTTGTAGAGCTTGACGATGCCACCCACCTCGCGCGCCTTGCGAAGTGTATACCAGACGGCCTGCCAGCCACCCCCGCGTTTGATCTCTCGCATGGTGCCATTGTAGCTCGTTGCAAGCTGGCGAGCATCACCCTTCGAGCCTCTCGCTGTGTCCGACAGGATGCGCTTACCATGCGAGTGTCGATCGTTTACAATAGGGCGAAACCCGATTCCGAGGCATCGTCGGAGCCGCTTGCATGCGAGTGTTCAACGTCGTCTGCGTCAGCCTGGTCGCCTGGTCTATTCTCGGTGTCCCGCAGCTTCAAGCCGACTCGCTGACTCCTCAGCTTGAGACTCTACGTAAAGTCGAGCGCGAAGCGAAAGGGAATCGCGAGGCGACGAAAGCCTGGAGAGAGCTCACAGATCGAGCCACGGCCTATCAACTGCCCGAAATCCTGGCGGCCATCGACGGCGCCGGACCCTTGGCCGCCAACTGGCTTCGGTCGGCGGTCGACGCTGTGGCCGAACGCGAGCTGAAGCAAAATGGCACGTTTCACGTGGACGCTCTGCTGACGTTCCTGGAGGCCAAGCAACACGACCCTCGGGCGCGGCGGTTGGCCTTTGAATGGATCGTCCGCGCCGACCCCAGCGCTCGCGACCGTCTGATCTCGCGGTTTCTGGATGATCCAAGCCTCGAGCTGCGGCGCGATGCGGTGGCCCAAGTGCTCTCGAAAGCCGACACGGCGCTCAAAGACAAGCAGGACGAAGATGCCCTGGCCACCTATCGTCAAGCGTTGGCCTCGGCCCGCGATTTGGACCAGGTTAAGGCCGCCACCGAAGCGCTCAAGAAGCTTGGCCACCCGGTCGATCTGGCCCAGCACTTCGGCTTCCTGCTGGATTGGAAGCTGGTCGGGCCGTTCGACAACCACGCCGGAAAAGGTTTCGGCGTGGCCTACCCGCCGGAGGAAGGAATTGATCTGGCGGCGAGCTATCCGGGCACGGTCGAGACGGTCCACTGGATCGTGCACCATACCGACGACGAGAACGGGCAGGTCGATTTGAACAAGGCACTGGGCAAGCACATGGGGGCGGCGGCGTATGCGATGGTTGAGTTTCAGAGTGTTGCCGAGCGACGGTGCGAGTTGCGTTTGGGCACTGAAAGCGCCAACAGAATCTGGCTCAACGGTAAGCTGCTCTCGTACGCCGAGGTGTATCACGCCAATGGCACGATGGATCAGTACGTTGGGCGCGGCGAGCTGCGCAGTGGCCGCAATGTAATCCTGCTCAAGATTTGTCAGAATGAGCAGAAAGAGGAGTGGGCGCAGGACTGGAAGTTCCAGCTTCGCGTCTGCGATTCGAGCGGCAAGGCAATCCTGTCGACCGATCGGCCCCCGACCCATGTGGCCCGACAGCCCGACGTGGCCCGTGACGCGAAGGAGTAACTGTGACGAGAATTCTTCGACGCTGCCGAGAAACTGCTGGAAAAGTTGGGTGCCATGCCCGCGCTTCGCGAGCATGCGAGCCTCAGGGAACCACGAACATGGCCAC